>NZ_PNDF01000109.1:0-19121 GCF_005887195.1 Pseudoalteromonas sp. S1650
ACCCTCGCCGTGACCTTTACCGATGCTGATGGTATCAGCCATACCGTGACAGTCACCACTGATGCTTCAGGCAATTGGAGCGCCGAAGCAGGGCAAGCCTTAGCTGATGGCAACTACACAGTCAGTGCTAGTATCAGTGATACAGCAGGTAATAACAGCAGTGCCAGTGACAGTGGTGAAGTCGACACTATAGCGCCAGACATTCGTGTGATCCCTTCATTTTTACTGGGTAATTTGGTTGGCTTGTCTGGGACTTCAGACTTACCAGAAGGAAGTGTGATCACGATCACTGAGCACCTTGTCGGTGGATTAATTGGATTAACATACACTGCCATTACAGATGCGAATGGAGATTGGACTTTAGCGAATATTACTGTACCACTGCTTAATTTAGCTTATGTAACAGCAAGTGGAACAGATGCAGCAGGTAACACTGCAACGGTGAGCACCCTTGATTTTGATAATGTAGCACCTGAACTAACAGTGTCTGTTGCCACACTTACTAATGACACAACACCAACTATCTCGGGTACTACGGATATGGGTCAAGGAACGGTTATTAATGTGACTGTTCAAGACGCTAATGGAGATTCGCAAAGCTTTACTGCAACTGTGCAAAGCGATCAAACTTGGTCTGTTGATGTACCAGCAGAACTTGCTGATGGCACATTCACAGTAACAGCATCGGTTCGAGACCAGGTGGGTAATTTAACAACTGAACAAACAACAGGTGTACTGGATAGTATAGCACCAACTTTAAGCGTAAATGCTATTGGTGGCACATCTGAAGCTCGACCAACTATCTCGGGTAGTAGTAATGAGATAGGTGGTTTAGTGGTTGTTGAAATAGCGGGTCAAACTCTGACCACGACGGTTGATACAGATGGCACATGGCAGCTTGTAGTACCTGTCGACATCGTTGATGGTAGTTACACGATTACGGCTAGCATAACGGATGATGCAAACAACACGCAAACTGCAACAGCATCAATAACAGTTGATACAGTTACGCCTGTTGTATTGCTTGATACATTGGGTATTGGAAACTCAAGTTTGCCAGTTATTTCAGGTACATCAACAGAATCGCCAGGAACTCAAGTATCTGTCACGATTACAGACAGCAATAGTGATACCCAAACACTGACTGCGACAGTGTTGGGAGATGGAACATGGCAAGTTACACCAGCCGCATTACCTGATGGAAACTATACTGTAACAGCGTCAATAACGGATGTTGCCGGTAATATTGGCAGTGATACTGAATCTGGTTCTATTGATACACTTGCTCCTTCGCTCACTATTAATAGCTTAGGAACGACAAATGATTCTACACCTACAATTAGCGGTACAAGCAATGAACCTGCAGGTAGCATAGTCTCTTTGAATGTTTCTAACGGTGGGAATACTTATTCATTATCAGCTACAGTGCAAATTGATGGTACTTGGTTAGTTGATGTTGTTACACCACTTGACGATGGTTCAGTTACTATTACTGCAAGCATCACCGATGCTGCAAATAACACGACGACTGCCACAGACAATGTAACATTAGACACTAATGCCCCAACAGTATCTATTGGCACGTTGGCAATTACAAATGATACAACCCCCATCATCTCAGGTACCAGTGATGCAGTAGACGGCACACAAGTTACAATAAATGTTGAAGATGCACTTGGAAATACACAAACAATAACTACAACGGTAACGGGTGGTAGTTGGAGTGTTGAGCTTGCTACTGTACTCAGTGAAGGACAATACACGGTAGATGCAAGTGTAACTGAAAATGGTTTAACTGGAACAGCATCAAAGGTTGGTGAGATAGATCTCACGGCGCCATCAATCTTGGTTAATGCACCAGCAATTACAAATGATACTACACCGACAATTAGTGGTACCAGTGATGCACCTCAGGGCACCGTTGTCACGTTAGTTGTGTCTGATAGTTTAGGTAATGATGTTACTGCTTCTGCTATTGTTAATGTATCAGGTAATTGGTCTGTGGCATTACCTTCCTCAATAGCTGAAGGAGCATACACGGTTGAAGCCAGTATCTCTGATGCTGCAGGTAATAGCGCAACCACTTCGATGTCTGGCATTATAGATATCACTGCGCCTGATGTTGTTATAGACACGATTGCTGTTGCAACCGATTTAACACCGCTCGCTTCTGGCAGTGCAACAGGAGCAGTCGCTGGTAATCGAGTGGTTGTCACCTTCGTTGATGCAGCAGGTGTTAGTCATAGTGTTGAAACAACGCTTGATTCAAGCCTTAACTGGCAAGTTGAAGCAACCCAAGCGCTTGCCGAAGGACAGTATACGGTAACCGCTGTTGTGACTGATACAGCTGGGAATGATGGTTCAGTAAGTACAACGTCTGCGGTTGATACTACGGCACCGATTGTAAGCATTGATCAAAGCAGTTTAATACTCACAAACGACTCAACCCCTGTTATCAGCGGCACATCTGATGCTGCAAATAGTACAGTAGTAATTGTGTTCACTGCCGCAGGCGGTTTACAACATACAGTTACTACCACAACTGATGCAAGTGGCAATTGGCAAGTTGAAGCAGGTCAAGCGTTAGCTGATGGAGTGTATTCGGTCACTGCAAGCATCACAGATACCGCAGGTAACACAGGAACTGATAGTAAAACGGGCGGAGAAGTTGACACTGTAGCTCCAGAGTTATCAATCACGCCGTCATTCTTATTAGGTAACTTGGTATCGCTTTCTGGTACTTCAGATTTGCCTGAAGGAAGTGTTATTACCATTACAAACTACCTAATTGGAGGTGGCATAGGAGTTCCTTACACAGCCACCGTTGACGCTAATGGTGATTGGACTGTGCTCAATTTATCGGTATCACTCTTAACACTTGCTTATGTTGAAGCAACCGCAAGCGATGCCGCTGGCAATACAACTACTATTTCAAGTATTGATTACAGTACTGATCCAAGCCTAGATGCATTTAATGTTGTATTTGATCCAGGTCTTGAACTTCTTCCTCCTTTACTTTCAATTGCTCCTTCAGCTTCTGGAACGGCTGAACCCGGTACTGAGGTTTACATTTTTGGATCTAGCTTGTTAGGGCTGAACCTTCTCAATATTATTGATTTATCGTTACTTAATTCATCTCCTTCTGTAACAGCAAATGGTGATGGCGAATGGAGCAGTGGTCCTCTTTCGTTATTAGGTATAGGAGAGCAAGATTTTTATTTTGCCATTGTCGACCCTGATACCGGAGAATATATTGTTAAAAATACCGCAAATGAATTAGTGGGTACAGGGGTGCTTGAATCAGAGCCAGATAGCGGCATTATAGCCCTTAGCGATGAACCCATTTTAGCTGCTTCAGAGAGCACTGAAGAACAACCTGCGAATGAAAGTTCAGATTCAGGTTCAGAGCAGCTTGGCGAAAGTATTGATTTAAGCTTGATCTTGGCTGATTCGGGGGCAGGAACTACAGTGCATTCTGGTGTTGTACCGCTTGAGGTTACTGTAAAAGATGTACTTAGTGATACTGAGCAAAGTGAGGTACTAGCATTGAATAATGACAGCGAACAGCAAAGTTTAGCTTTTGATCCTAATAGCTCAACAAGTTCACAACCCGCGAGTGATATTCAAAGTGAATCAGAAGACATGATCAAGAAACTAATCGAAGATGGAAATAAATCTGTAGATATTTAATCAATAAAAGAAAAGCGCAGAAATGCGCTTTTCTTACAGTACCTTGCTTAATTGAGTGATATTGCGGATTGGTATAACTCTGCAAACATTAAAAAACGCGATAACTAACTTAGTTATCGCGTTTTAAAAAATAATATTTGGGTTTAGGCTTTCAAGTTGTGAACGATTTTCTTATCGCCTTGAATCACGCTGCCGCCTTGGTCGTAGGTCATCGATGATGGTGCACCGATTAAAATATCTTTAAGTTGCTTAACACTCAACTGTGCTTGATGGGCCGCGTGAGCGTTTACATCGTTTTTCTTTTTGCAGCTTGCTAGGAGAGTATTTACTTGCTTAATGAGTGCACTTACTTCGTCATCTTGCGATTCGTTATGCGCAACAAGCTTTTGCACTTCTTTATCAATGGTTTGAATTTGTTGGAGCAAAGAGATTTTTTGTTGGGCAATACTCTTTAATCCGTCGCCACGCTTTGCAGCAATGGCTGTCAACTCATCATCTAACAGCGCAGCAATAGACTCCAAGCACGAAACTTGTTGTGTTAATTTGCTAGCTATTAAATGATTATGATCAGCCATAGACATCAAACTCGAATGCAGCGATGTTCTTTGCTAGCTTTTCAGCATCAATTTGGTATTTACCTTCACTGATTGCTTTTTTCAGCTCAGCCACTTTATTGCTATCAAAGCCAGATGATTGCTCTGCTTTTTCTTGCAAAGATTTTAGCTGTTTAGCTTGAGGAGTTAAGCTCACAGAATCCGCACTTGCTTTTGGTGCGGCCGATTTTGCAGCGGCTGCATTAGCATTATCTTTTTGTAAATCAAGCTTTTTTTGCTTGGTATTTGTCAACACAGAAGGCTGTTGTTGACCATTATTGACATTGCTTACCATAATTTTGACCTATACATTACCCAACATATGCCTTTATATCGGCGGGCACAGCGGATACTTTAGCATAAATATAAAAAATTAAATATTTACTTGTACAGACTCGACCCCATCCACACGTGCATTTAATACTTTACCTGATTTTTTGTTTTTTACACGTACTAATTCGTCTAACGTGCCATCTTCTAGAGCAATTCCGGTGGTTTTAATTCTTAAGCCGCGTAATGAAGCATAGATAGTTACATTATCGCCTTTACAAACCATACAAACCTGGCTCATAACAATAGGCGTGCCGTCACGTAAATTGCGCTTACTGCGACTGCCAATAAGTATAGCCTCATCTTGAACATATTGCGTTCTAACAAATTGCTTTGGCTTCATTTCGAGGCGTAAATGTTCAGGGCGAATGACCTCTCCACGGGCTAAATTAGTGGTAACAACAACCACGGGTTCGAGCTCAATAAT
Organism: Pseudoalteromonas sp. S1650; assembly: GCF_005887195.1. Classification (NCBI taxonomy): domain Bacteria; kingdom Pseudomonadati; phylum Pseudomonadota; class Gammaproteobacteria; order Alteromonadales; family Pseudoalteromonadaceae; genus Pseudoalteromonas; species Pseudoalteromonas sp. S1650. The sequence goes on from NZ_PNDF01000109.1 coordinate 5,041, forward strand.
GCGCACGTGAACGTATTGGGTCCAACTATTTAAATCTTGGCACTTAAGTTGTACAGTTACCTGCCGATTAAAAGGAGGCTCTGTTGGTAACTCTTTGTTAATTGGTGACTCACATAACCTCTCAGGAATGCGACTATCTAATGGTAAAGCACTAATTTGAGGTGTGGTGTCCAGATCAGGGAGCTGCTCGCTAACAAAATCGATGGCGATTTGTTGAAGTTGCTCGGTATTATAAACTTCTGCCTGTAGTTGTGTTGTACACAACAGGCTAGTAAGAAAATAAAAAACACTGTATCTTCGGCTTTTTTTTAACAAACTCATATTGTTTCGACTATGCTTATGGTTGAAAACAAGGTATAAATATTTTGCGTCAAAAAACAGACGCTTTGTAACCTTATGTAGCTTTAACACAAAGAAGGCAATTATTGTTCCAGCTCTGATTGTTTATCTTTAGGAGATTGAAATGGCAGGCATTTTAGACTCAGTTAACCAGCGTACTCAGTTGGTTGGGCAAAACCGCCTTGAATTACTATTATTCAAACTCAGAGGGCGACAACGCTTTGGTATAAACGTGTTTAAAGTAAGAGAGGTTCTGCAATGTCCACCACTTACTAACATGCCTAAATCAAATGCGTACATTCGCGGTGTTGCGCATATCCGTGGTCAAACTATCTCTGTTATTGATTTATCGATGGCTGTAGGTGGCCCTGCAATTGAAAATATCAAAGACAGTTTTATCATCATTGCTGAGTACAACCGTTCAGTGCAAGGGTTTTTAGTTGGTGGTGTTGAACGCATCGTGAATATGAACTGGGAAAAAATAATGCCGCCGCCTTCGGGAGCCGGACGTTATTCTTACCTAACTGCGGTCACTGAGATTGAAAACGAATTAGTTGAAATTCTCGATGTAGAAAAGATATTAAACGAAATTTGCCCAGTTAACACTGAAGTGAGTGCTGAAGTAGTTGGTGAAGGTGAGATTCAGCGTGACTTAGGTGAGCGTATTGTCTTTATTGCTGATGACTCTGCAGTAGCTCGAAACCAAGTTAAGCGTGCGCTTGAACCTCTAGGTGTACAAACTGAACTAGCTAAAAACGGAAAAGAAGCGCTTTTACGTTTAAGAGAGATTGCTCAGCTCGATTGTCAAAATGATATTACTGAACGTGTTGGTCTATTAATATCTGATGTAGAAATGCCAGAAATGGACGGTTATACCTTAACCGCTGAAATTAAGGCTGATCCAAAATTATCACCTTTGCATGTGATCTTGCATACCTCTTTAAGTGGGGTGTTTAACCAAGCAATGATCGAAAAAGTGGGTGCTGATGATTTTATTGCAAAATTTAACCCAGATGAATTAGCGACAGCTGTGAAGAAGTGGGTTCATTGTGATTAATTATTTATAGGTGGTATTACTTTGGAAAATAAGCATTTACAACAAAGCGAATACGATCAATTCCGCTCTTTTTTAGAGCAACAATGTGGCATTGTGCTTGGCGATAATAAACTTTATTTAGTTAAAAGCCGCCTTGCGCCGCTTATGGCGCGTTTTAATGTTGAGTCTTTATCACAGTTGGTAAGTAAAACACTAAGCCCTCATGAGAGGCAGCTTCGTGCCGCTGTCGTTGATGCGATGACAACCAATGAAACGCTTTGGTTTCGTGACCAATATCCGTTTGAGTTATTGAAAACAAAACTATTTCCTGAGCTTAAAGATGTGCGTAGGCCACTAAAGATATGGTCAGCGGCAAGTTCATCAGGTCAAGAGCCGTACTCAATTGCCATGTCTGTTGCCGAGTTCCAATCTAAAAACCCAGGCGTATTAAAGATGGGTGCGCAAATTATTGGCACTGATATTTCTAATACCATGCTTGATATGTGCAAGAATGCTGAGTATGACTCGCTAGCCCTTGCTCGTGGATTGTCGATGGAGCGTCGTCAAAAGTTCTTCAAGGACAGCGGTAACGGAATGGCTCAGGTAGTTGACCCTATACGTAAAATGGTCAGCTTTAGACATTTAAACTTACTCGATTCATACGCTTTAATGGGCAAGTTTGACATCATATTTTGCCGTAATGTGTTGATTTACTTTTCACCAGAAGTAAAAGCTAAAATCATTTCTCAATTTGCTCAAGCTTTAAACCCGAAAGGTTACCTGTTTTTAGGTGCGTCAGAATCAATGGCGGGCTTAAGTGATAGCTTTGATATGGTTCGTTGTAACCCGGGTATCATCTATCAGAAAAAGTAAACTCTCCTTAGCAACCTAGTCCTTAGGTTGCTAAATTTACCTATTTTTCAGTCTCTTATATAAATCAAATCACTCCTAAATTTTTGGCTTAGCTTTTGCATTAACCACTACAGAGTCAATTTTTTGGAGAAGGTTATGGCTATCAGTTTTGATAAAGCATTTGGTGTTCATCCTCATGCGATGTTGATCCGTTCACAACGCGCTGAGTTATTAGCGACAAATATCGCTAATGCTGATACGCCGGGCTATAAAGCGAAAGATATCGATTTTGCCTCGGCATTAAAAGCGGCAAAAAGCAACCAACAAGGCGGCAATAGCATGGTAAGAACCGATGCTAAACATATTGCCGGGGGCAGTCGTTTTGTTGGCAGCGCAGAAATGTTTCGTACGCCAAATCAAGCAGATACAGGTGATGGTAACTCAGTCGATATACAAGTGGAACGAAACTTGTATGTACAGAACTCATTAGAGTATCAGGCAAGCCTGCAATTTATGAGTAGTAAAATTAAAGGCCTTAAAAAAGCCCTCGGTAGTCAAGGAGCTTAATCATGAGTTTGTATAATGTTTTTGATATTTCAGCAACCGGTATGAGTGCGCAAAATGTTCGCTTAAATACCACAGCCAGTAATATCTCGAATGCAAATACGATTAGTTCTAGTCAAGATCAGACATATCGAGCGCGCCACCCTGTTTTTGCTGCAGAGTTGACTAAAGCGTCAGCATCACAAAGCAATCCTCAGGGCTCTTCTGTTGGCGTTAAAGTGTTAGGCATTGTAGAGAGTGATAAACCTCTACAAATTGAATATAACCCGAACCACCCAAGTGCGGATGAAAATGGTTATATCTACAAACCTAACGTTAATGTTGTAGAAGAAATGGCAAATATGATTTCTGCCTCTCGCTCTTACCAAACAAATGTGCAAGTTGCTGATGCAGCTAAGCAAATGTTAAGTAAAACACTGTTGTTAGGACAACGGTAACCGAGGATAAGTTATGAGTAACGACATCAGCTCTGCATCATCATCCTATATGGATAGTTTGCGTTGGAATCAAAGTAGTACGCAAACAACTGAAGAAGACAACAACACGCTTTCTCAGGAAGATTTCTTTTCGTTGTTAACACAGCAGTTGTCGTTTCAGGATCCGAGTAATCCTGCTGATAACGATCAAATGATTGCGCAGATGACGAACTTTACCATGGCTGAAGGTATTTCAAACTTAAACGAGAAGTTTGATTCACTCACTGCATCAATGACATCAAATTCTGCGTTACAGGCTTCGACTCTTGTTGGTAAGCAAGCGTTACTTGAGTCTGGCACCATTGACTTTGATGGCGAAAATCTAGCTAAAGGGTCGGTGGTTGCAGAAACCGCTGTTGAATCTTTAACGCTAAGAATAACGGATTCATCAGGCCAGTTAGTGCGTACCATTGAATTAGGTTCTCAGTCAGCGGGGGCACTGCGTTTTGAATGGGATGGTAAAGACAATGATGGCAATGTGCTACCTGAAGGTGAATATGACATCAGTGCTGAAGGCTTTGTAAATGGAGACTACAGCAGTATGCCAATGGCGACCTTTAAGAATATTGAAAGTGTCAATATTAATGGCGCAAGCGGCATTATCGTAAATACAAAAGAGGGTGCGGTTAGGCTAACTGATATAGCTGAAATCGCATAAGTAAAAAAGGTTTGGGTTAGCTTAGGCTAAGAGATAGGTTAGAGGTGAGTTATGAGCTTCAATATTGCATTAACAGGCTTAGCAGCCGCGCAAAAAGATTTAGACGTTACCGCAAATAACATTGCTAACGTTAATACTACGGGCTTTAAAGAGTCTCGTGCAGAGTTCGCTGATGTATACGCATCATCAGTATTTAGTTCTGGTAAAACAAAAAATGGTGACGGTGTAAGAACGACAATGGTGGCACAGCAATTCCACCAAGGCTCGTTATCTTTCACAAATAACTCTCTTGACTTAGCGATCACTGGTGAAGGTTATTTCGCAATGGCGAATGACTTAGGCGCGCAAGACTTCACATATACTCGTGCAGGTGCGTTTAAATTAAACCAGGATAACTTCATTGTTGATGCAAGCGGTAACTACTTACAAGGTTTCCCTGTTGATGAAGCAACCGGTGATACCACTTCTGTTAGCTTAAGTACATCTTCGGCGTTACAAATTCCTGATGCATCAGGTTCACCACGTGCAACCACGAATGTTTATTCATCATTTAACCTTGATTCACGTGCCTCTGCGCCAACAGTGACACCGTTTGACCCTGAAGCAAGTGCTACATATAACAGTTCAACATCAACAACTGTGTATGATTCATTAGGTGAGCCACATATTTTACAGTTCTTTTTTGTGAAAACAGACTCAGCGACAACAGGTAATGAAAATGAATGGGAAGTGTATGCAACACTTGATGAAAAACCATTTGATGCAAGTGGTGTAGAGCAAACAACAACGCCTTATACACCACTAACTACATTCCAATTTGATTCAAGTGGTTTACCACTTAACACGGATGGTGTTGCAAATACTGATGCATCATTTAACCCGTTAACTTTACCAAATGGCGAAGGCGCTGCGACAGGTTTATCTGACTTACTATCTAATGGTGCTAGTTTCCCTGATGATGTAACGATGAACTGGCGTGATGAAGCGGCAACAGCGAATAAAGTACCTACTCAATATGCTAGTAACTTTGAAGTAAAAGCACTTGAACAAGATGGTGCGACTGTAGGTCGTCTATCAGGTATCGATATCGGTTCTGACGGTAAAATTGTTGCGTCATACAGTAATGGTGACACTTCATTCTTAGGTCAAGTTGCGATGGTACGCTTTTCGAACTCACAGGGTTTACAACAAGTGGGTGATACTTCTTGGAAGAAGAGTTTAACGTCAGGTGAGCCTATTGCTGGCGAACCGGGTTCAGGTACCTTGGGTTCAATTAACTCATCTGCGCTTGAACAATCAAACGTTAATCTAACTAACGAACTTGTTGACTTGATTAGTGCGCAGCGTAACTTCCAAGCAAATTCACGTGCGCTTGAGGTTAACTCAACACTACAGCAAAACATTCTACAGATCCGTTAATTTTAACGGCTCTAAGCTTAATCCGACACGAAGGCTGCTCCCTCTATTGGCAGCCTTTTTTCATTCTAATTATTCATTTCTCTCTTCTATTTTAGCGTCAATTTTACTTTGGCACTTTTATTGCATTTCTTAGTTATCGTATTTTTAGTGAGTCAATGTTATGGACAAAATGGTCTACATTGCCATGTCGGGTGCTAAGCAAAGTTTGCGAGGTCTTGAACTCAAGGCCAACAACCTTGCTAATGCTAACACCACTGGCTTTAAAGCTGATTTTGCACAAGCTCGCTCTATGCAAGCCTTCGGTGAAGGTCTGCCATCTAGGGTGTTTGCAATGCAAGAACGCCCAGGATCTAACATGCAATCAGGTGGTTATGTAGAAACTGGCCGTGAGCTTGATATTGCTATGAGTGACCGTGGTTGGTTGAGTGTACAAGATGCATCAGGCAATGAGGCGTACACCAAAACAGGCACATTAAACATTACTCCAGATGGTGCGTTGATCACCAGCCATGGCCGTCAAGTAATTGGCGAAGGTGGTCCAATCATTCTGCCGTTACCTATCGAGAAAGTTGAGTTTAGTGAAGATGGTGCCATTCAGGTTCGCCCGCAAGGTGCACCAGCTAACTTTTTAGAAGTGGTTGATCGCTTAAAAGTGATTGAGGCTGATAACACTCAGCTTGAAAAAGGTAATGACGGTTTATTTCGACCAAAAGAAGACATGCTGATCAATGACCTGTGTGGTTTTTGTGATATTTCGCCAAATGTGAAAGTACTATCGGGAACGCTTGAAATGTCAAACGTAAACCCGGTGCATGAAATGGTCGACATGATCAGCAATCAACGCCAATTTGAATTACAAGTTAAATTGATGAAAACAGCCGAAGAGCTCGATGAGCGTCAAGATCAGCTGTTACGCATTGTTTAAGATGACTGAGAGGGTAGAGTTATGAATCCTGCATTATGGATCAGTAAAACCGGGCTTGACGCCCAGCAAACCGATATTTCGGTGATCTCAAATAATCTCGCGAATGCCAGCACGGTCGGTTACAAAAAAAGCCGCGCCGTATTTGAAGATTTACTATATCAAAACATCAACCAACCAGGTGGCCGTTCGTCACAAGACACTGAAATGCCATCAGGCTTAATGCTTGGTGCGGGTGCCAAAGTGGTTGCCAACCAAAAGAACTTTTCACAAGGTAACATGCTTACCACTGAAAATTCATTGGACTGGATGATTTCAGGACCAGGTTTTTTTGAAGTGCAATTACCAGATGGCAACATTGCCTATTCGCGTAACGGTCAATTCACCACTGACGAAGATGGCCGCATTGTAACTTCTGGTGCTGGTTTTCCATTACAGCCTGAAATGAACGTTCCAGACGATGCGCAATCAATTACTGTTTCACAAGACGGTGAAGTGTCAGTGCGTATTTCAGGGCAAGCAGACAACGTGGTCATTGGTCAGCTAACGATTAGTGATTTTATTAATCCATCGGGTCTTGAGCCTATGGGACAAAACTTATACACAGAAACCGCTGTAAGTGGCGCACCTGTGCAAGGTAACCCAGGTATTGATGGTTTAGGTACGGTGGTTCAAGGATCTCTTGAAACCTCTAACGTGAATGTAACTGAAGAGCTTGTTAACTTGATCGAAACACAACGAATTTATGAAATGAATTCAAAAGTGATTTCAGCGGTTGATGAAATGCTTAGTTACATCAATCAACAGCTTTAATGGGTAGGAGGCAGCATGCGTAATATTATCTTAGTCACATCGGCAGCATTAATGCTGGGTGGTTGTATGACAACGCAAAATCATCATGTGGTTCAGGATGACCCTTACTATGCGCCTATGTACCCTGAGCCAACAACAGAGCCGATGGTACCAACGGGTTCGTTGTTTGATAGTTATTCAGCAGATGACTTGTACTCAGATAAAAAGGCATTGCGCGCTGGTGATATCATCACGGTTAAATTGCAAGAATCAACGCAAGCCACCAAAGCCGCTAAAACCGAAACCGATAAAGAAACGGACGCTAGTTTAGACCCTGTTATTGGGCTTGGTGGCAATCCGGTGAATATTGGTGGTGATAGCATACAGTTTGGTATTGGTTCTGGGGCATCGTTTAAAGGTGATTCAAAGTCTAATCAATCAAATAGCTTATTTGGTGATATTTCTGTCAATGTGATGCGTGTTTTACCTAATGGAAACTTGGTTATTCGCGGTGAAAAATGGCTTACTTTGAATACCGGTGAAGAATTTATTCGCCTTGAAGGCTTAGTTCGTCCCGAAGATGTGCAAGCAGATAACACGGTCACATCAAACCGTATTGCTAATGCGCGAATTCAATACTCAGGTAAAGGGCAAATTCAAGAAACGCAAAGTGCAGGTTGGCTGTCTCGTTTCTTTAGTAGTTCGCTTTTCCCATTTTAGAGGAATAAAGTCATGAATGGGTTTAAATACATCATCGCTCTTTGCTTAATTAGCCTGCAGTTTTCTGCACAGGCTGAGCGAGTCAAAGATGTATCTATGGTTGAGGGCGTGCGCGCAAACCAATTAGTGGGTTATGGTTTGGTTGTCGGTTTGCCTGGCACAGGTGAACAAAGCCGATTTACTCAACAAAGCTTTAAAGCCATGCTGAATGGTTTTGGTATTACCTTACCTGATAGCTTAAAACCTAAGATTAAAAATGTTGCAGCTGTGGCTGTGCATGCAGAGTTACCGGCATTTAGAAAACCCGGTCAAACCATTGATATTACGGTTTCGTCTATTGGTAGTGCGGGTAGTTTACGTGGTGGTACCTTATTACAAACCTTTTTAAAAGGGGTTGATGGCAATACCTATGCGATTGCACAAGGTAGCTTAGTTGTAGGTGGTTTAGGTGCGGAAGGGGCTGATGGTAGCCGTGTAATTATTAACACACCCACAGTGGGTCGTATTCCAAACGGTGCCATTGTAGAGCGTGCTATTAAGAGCCCGTTTATGCAAGGTGACTATATTACCTTTAATTTAAATCGCCCAGATTTCACAACAGCAAAACGCCTAGAGCAAACTATCAATGATTTGGTGGGGCCTGACAGTGCTCAGGCAATTGATGCAGCTTCAGTGCGAGTGTTAGCACCGCGAGATGCTTCTCAACGTGTTGCTTATTTGTCGACACTTGAAAACTTAGAGTTTAAGCCTGCAGACACAGCAGCAAAAATTATTGTTAACTCCCGCACAGGTACAATTGTGATTGGCAAAAACGTGAAGCTACAGCCTGCGGCAATAACTCATGGTGGTTTAACGGTTACGATTGCTGAGCAGCAAAATGTGTCACAGCCAAATGCTTTAAGTGATGGTGAAACTACCGTTACCAATCAAAGCATTATTGATGTGAACGAAGATGACTCACGTGCTTTTGTATTTAATCCAGGTGTTAATCTTGATGATCTTGTGCGTGCAATCAATGAAGTTGGGGCTGCACCGGGTGATTTAATGGCAATCCTTGAGGCTTTAAAAGAAGCGGGGGCGATAAACGGGCAACTGGTTATCATTTAAATTAAAACGCGCTGTCGAGCGCGTTTGTATTTTTAGTCATTCTTAAATTATTCAGCACACAAATATCAGACAAAATATTTATTCTAATTCAGTCCTTTCTTGTATCAGCTATTAGCTACTCATTTATAAAGCTTTTTGTTGGCGCAATTTTTGCATTTTAATTTTCATTATTAACTATTGTGTCAAAAAGCTGATGGATACTAATCATCTCGACAAGCAAAACTTTTTTGATTTAGGCAACTTAGACTCATTACGTCAAAATGCCTTAAAAAGTGATGCCTCTAGCGATGCGTCAAAAGAGGCGCTGAAAAAAGCGGCGGCACAATTTGAATCTATTTTCACTCAAATGCTGCTGAAAAGCATGCGTAAAGCAAATGAAGCGTTTGAAGATAAAGACAGCCCATTTAATTCAAGCGGTGTTAAGTTTTTTGAAGAGATGCATGACCAACAGATGTCGGTTGAGCTTTCATCAAAAGGTTCGCTCGGCCTAGCTGATTTAATCGTTCAGCAGCTCTCGCCAGATGGTAAACAGTTTACCCCGGGCTCTGTGCTTAGAACGACGGCTGAGTTTGATAGTGATAAACGCGCACGTGGCGTAACGAATGATAGCCACGACATTAAATCTGAGCCACAGCCTGTTGCAGACACATCAGCAAACGAGCAAACAGAAAATCGTTTTGAAGATGCTGAGTCATTCATTAGCTCTATTTGGGAGCACGCAAAAAATGCAGCACAGAAGATTGGTTTAAACCCTGCAGTGATGGTTGCTCAAGCTGCACTCGAAACGGGCTGGGGTAAACACATCATCAGTAAAGCTGATGGCACAAGTAGTAACAACTTATTCAATATTAAATCGGATAGGAGCTGGCAAGGCGATAAAGCAAGCAAAGTCACGCTTGAATTTGAACAAGGCGTGCCAGTTAAAAAGCAAGCCAGTTTCCGCTCTTATCAATCGATTAAAGACAGTGTTAATGATTTTGTGGATTTCTTAAATGAAAATCCACGTTATCAAGAAGCACTCAATAATACCGCAGAGCCTGCAGCCTTTTTAGATTCGTTACAAAAAGCAGGTTATGCAACTGATCCAAATTATGCCGATAAAATTAAGCAGGTATTGAAGCGTGTTGAGCTTCAAAGCGTCGCTGCTTCATTGGTACGTTAAGGAGTAGACCCTCATGTCATTTAGCTTATATGACATAGCAAATGCAGGTATCAGAGCTAACTCTGAGCTTTTACAAACCACCAGTAAAAACATCGCCAACGTTAATACCGAGGGCTATGTGCGTGAGCGTACTGAGTTCACAACCATGATCGATAATCAAGTCGGCCGTGGTGAAACGTATCGCTTACTGAATGAATTTGCGCAAAAGCAACTAAATCGAGATACCTCTAGTAAAACTTTTTTTGATCAATTCGTCACAGAAGCGAGTCGAGTTGATAGCTTGTTTTCTGAAGAGTCAAACAGCTTATCAACCAGTATCAACTCGTTTTTTAACAACATACAAGAAAGTTTAAACCAGCCTTCATCATCTGTAGCACGGTCATTAGTAATGACTGATGCACAAAGTCTAATTGACCAAATGGAGCGTTTATCAGGCATTGTTGCAGATCAGCAAACCGTAGTTAATGATCAATTAGAGATTTTCTCTGAAGAAGCAAACGACCTTATTCAAACTATCAGTGAATTAAATACTAAGATCGCGTCAGTAGATGGCACCTCACAAGAATCAGGATCTAGCTCGCTTTATAATGAACGAGATAAAGCAATTCGTGATTTATCTGAGCTAATCGATATTGAAACAGTTGATGGGCCCAATGGTTCTAAACAAGTATATATGGGAACAGGCCAAGCCTTAGTAATGCAGCATGGTGCTTTTAATCTATTTTCTTTAACGGGCGACCCTGATCCTAATTTTAAAGAATTACACTTAGATACTAATGACGGTAAAGCTATTTCGTTAGAATTAGATACAGATAAGTTAAAAGGCAAAATAGGTGGCTTACTGGCATTTCGTGACGATATTTTAGTGCCAGCACAAAATCAATTGGGTCAAATGGGTTTAACATTGGCCGATGCTTTTAATCAGCAAAATCATTTAGGTATGGATGGCGATGGCAATTTAGGTGGGGATATATTTAAAATTCCTACCGTTGATGCATTTGCTTATCAAGCTAATAACGGTAATTCGAGTATGACGGCAACGGTTGAACCTGGACAAGGCAGTAATTTGCCGGCCAGTGATTTTATTGTGAAATACAGTGATACAAATGAAGTTGAAATTTACCCTGTTGATAATAAAGGCGAGACGATTAAAGATGCCAACGGCGATGATATTTTTACTACAGCAGACGTTGACCCAGCCACAGGTAAGGTTAATTCATTAAACAACTCAGGTTTAGATTTGTTTGGCTTAGAAATTACCCTCGATATGACTAATGCGCCAAGTGTTGATGACCAATTTATGGTTAAACTCAACTCTCAAGCATCAACAAGCTTAGAGCTTGCAACAAATCGTCCAGAAGATATTGCACTCGCTTCACCTATTCGTACCGCAAACGATATTAACAATACAGGCACTGCCAGTATTTCAGCTGGAACTGTATCTGATGTGTCAAATTTCACAGACACCCCAGCGTTACAATTACCAACAGGGTCTTTAACTTTAACAAAAAGCGCTGAAAACCCAGATATGTACACCTTAAGTGATGGTACCAATGAGACTGATCCATTTACAATTGATTCATCTGGTAAAAATATTATTCAACAAGCTGAGGCAGCGGGCGTTTTAGATGATATTACAACGCTCACTGCGGAGGAAGTTGGTTTTGACTTTAACATTGAAGGCACACCAGCTTTAGGTGACTCATTCACTATAGAGGCTAATGTAGATGGCTTTGATGATAACCGTAATGGGCAACTATTAGCTGACATTCAAAACGATAACATTGTAAGACAAAACGTTTCAGGTAATTCAACGAATAATCATAAAACTCTAAATCAAGCGTACACTGGTTTAGTATCAGATATTGGTGTAGTTACTTCGCAGGCACAAACAAGTCAACAAGCATTCACCGCATTAGCAGAGCAGTCAGAGGCTTGGTATGAATCATTATCAGGGGTAAACCTTGATGAAGAAGCGGCAAACTTACTGCGCTTTCAGCAATCGTATGCGGCATCGGCGCAAGTGCTTGCCACTGCTCGTTCAATATTCGACACCTTACTTAATTCAGCGAGGTAATTATGCGTTTATCAAATAACTTAATGTATCAAAACAGCGTTAATAAAATTCTTGAAGGTCAGCAAGGTGTTGCTAATGCACAAGAGCGTGTAACAACAGGTAAAAAGTATTTATCGACCTCTGAAAGCCCGTCGGCTTATTCACAAGCAGCTTTATATACGAATAAGATCCAAACAAATGAGCAATACACTAAAAATATTGATCAGTTGAATGGACGGCTAGAAACAGAAGAAAGTATCTTACAAAGTATCAATACCACCATTCAGGCAGCCCAAGAGCTGACAATTCGAGCGGGTAGTGGTGCCATGAGTGATGATGACTTAAAATCTATTGCGAGTGAATTAAGCGAGCTGCAAAAAAGCCTAGTGAGCTTAATGAATAGTCAGTCAGAAGACGGTAAATATATTTTTTCTGGCTATCAAGATACAACTCAAACCTATAGCTTTAACTCAAATACAGGTCAATACGATTATCAAGGCGACCAAGGCCAGCATTCAGTAACTATTGCACAAGGGGTGAATGTTAAATCGAGCGATAATGGTTTTAGTGCTTTTGAAAATGTAAATGCGCGTTTAAATGTTGTTGATAACGAAGGCACTGTGACGGGAAGTATTACTGCACAAAGTACTGTGTATGTAAAAAACCAAGCTGATTTTGATAAGTTCCACAAAGCAAATTTTGATTTAGATCCCACAGCTACAGCTGCAGATAACTCTTTTCAGGTTGAGCTTGTCGCCGGCGTTAACTCGGGCGATCCAGATACCTATGTAATTAATGATGGTTATGGTAACCCCGTTACACCGGCTGTCACTGGTGAATTTACAGGGGAGCCTATTGAATATGCAGGCATGGAGTTTAAGCTTGAAGGCACTGCACCAGGGACATTCGAATTTGAATTAGAAGCCCCACATAAAGAAAATGTACTCAATACTATGCAAAACTTAATCACTAATTTAAATAGTAGTTTAGAAGGTGATGAGCTTAATGATGCACTGGCAGACGGTTTAGACCAATTACAAAGCGCCAGCGAACAAGTGGTATTCACACAAGCAAGTTTAGGTGCTCGAATGAACTTGGTTGAAAGTATCACTGATTCAAATAGTGCGATAGATATCAATAATAAATCGAGTAAATCAAATCTGGTTGAAGTTGATATGGCCGAAGCAATTAGTGACTTAACAAGGCATGAAACCGCATTACAGGCTTCACAAGCAACCTTTGGTCGTTTAGCTAATTTAACGCTTTTTGATTATTTATAATTAAACTCATACGGTAAAGGTTTGCCTTTCTATTAGGCCAGTGGCAAAAAATTGTCACTGGCCTTTTTATTTCTTACATTTACAAAAAAGAAGTTTTAAAAGTTATTTAAAAACAGTGGGTTGTAATTTTTCTTTGAGCTGGCACATTTCCTGCTTTTAAGTTTTACAAAGCGCGTGGTTCCTCACAAGTTCATTGGACCACAGCCTAATTAAAACTAGGAGATGGTAAAATGGCATTAACAGTCAATACTAATGTGTCGTCACTTAACGCACAACGTAACTTAACTAAATCGAGCGATGGTCTAGCAACTTCTATGGAACGCTTAGCATCGGGTATGCGTATAAATAGCGCAAAAGATGATGCAGCAGGCCTACAAATTTCAAATCGCTTAACCTCACAAATAAATGGTTTAGCGGTGGCGCAACGTAACGCGAATGATGGTATTTCGATGGCGCAAACCGCTGAAGGTGCAATGCAAGAATCTACTAACATTTTGCAGCGAATGCGTGAGCTTGCGCTGCAATCTGCAAATGGCTCAAACTCAAAAGAAGATAGAGATGCATTGCAAAAAGAAGTCAGTGCTTTACAAACAGAGTTAACTCGTATTGCGGAGACAACTTCATTTGGTGGGCAGCAATTATTAGATGGAAGCTATGGGACTAAATCATTTCAAGTCGGTGCAAATGCAAACGAGATT
>NZ_PNDF01000011.1:0-85318 GCF_005887195.1 Pseudoalteromonas sp. S1650
ATGATTCTTATTCGAACACGCCCCCTTAATATTTCTATATCGAAAACTATAGATATTTAAACCCCGACGCTACTTTATCGGGGTCAGATCTGACGGCTGACGGCTGACGGCTGACGGCTGACCACTAACCCCTTCTTCTGAAATTAAATCAATAACAAAATCAGAATCGTACAAAAAACAACCTAATTTATTCGAGTTTATTGTTTACTTTACGCTAGAAATCGCTAGAATACGCCGGCTTAAATATATTCGTTCTTTTACAACCCAAAGGTAATGCTATGCATCCAATGTTAAACATTGCGGTTCGCGCTGCGCGTAACGCAGGCAAAATTTTACTTCGCGCAAGTGAAGACTTATCAAAAGTTGATGTACAACAAAAAGGCACTAACGACTTAGTGACTAACATCGACAAAGAAGCTGAAGCCGCAATTCGTGACACTATTTTAAAATCTTACCCAGATCACACTATCGTAGGTGAAGAGCTAGGTGAGCATAAAGGTAAAGATGCAGATTACCAATGGATTGTAGACCCACTTGATGGCACTACTAACTTCATCAAGGGTATCCCTCATTTCGCAGTATCTATTGCACTTAAAGTTAAAGGTCGTTTAGACCAAGCTGTTATCTATGACCCTATCCGTGGTGAATTATTCACTGCTTCTCGTGGTCAAGGCGCACAGCTTAACAGCAAGCGTTTACGCGTAACTAAAACTAACGAATTAGCTGGTTCTGTACTCGCAACTGGTTTCCCATTCAAACAAAAGCACCACTTAGACGCATACTCTGAAGCGTTTAAAGCACTTTTCGTGCACACTGCTGATATCCGCCGTGCAGGTTCTGCTGCATTAGATATGGCTTATGTTGCAGCGGGTCGTGTTGATGGTTTCTTTGAAATTGGCCTTAAGCCATGGGACACAGCAGCAGGCGAGCTTTTAGTTAAAGAAGCGGGCGGTATGGTTGTTGATTTCGCAGGT
Organism: Pseudoalteromonas sp. S1650; assembly: GCF_005887195.1. Classification (NCBI taxonomy): domain Bacteria; kingdom Pseudomonadati; phylum Pseudomonadota; class Gammaproteobacteria; order Alteromonadales; family Pseudoalteromonadaceae; genus Pseudoalteromonas; species Pseudoalteromonas sp. S1650. The sequence goes on from NZ_PNDF01000011.1 coordinate 975, forward strand.
GGTATTAACTACAACCAAAGCGGCAACATCATTTGTGGTGCACCTAAGTTAACTCAAGCGATCATTCGTGAAATTCGCCCAGTGTTAACTGAGTCACTACTTCGCTAATAGCGGTTGTAATGTAAAAATGCAAAAAAGGAGCTAAGGCTCCTTTTTTTGTGGCTGAAAATAATCGTTGTCGAGTTTTATCTCTATGACTTCACCTTCTTTAAATGGCAACTTAGCTAAGTCTTCAGCAAAGTAACTGGCAAATAATTGCTCAAATTCGCCCGAGCTTTTCATCGTGTTGAGCCCTTTTAATAATACCTCAGCTAGTTCAGGCTTGTGGTTACTGACAAAAAAGTAAAATGCTGTTGGATAACTAATATAAAGGTTAGGCACTATAACCAGCTCGTCACTTTTGATTTGTTCAATTTCAGACATGACTTCAATAAACGAACGTGGAAAATAATCTACTCGCCCTCTAATCACTAAGTTAAACATCGCTTGATAATTTGCCAGTGGCCTGACTGTTAAGCCGTTTTGCGCAAGGATTTTTGTATCAGGCCAATCATGGCCTTGAATGGCACTAAACTGCGCTAAATCTTGTTTCGTTTTTACATCTTTAAAACGCGGTAGAAACGCTCGTTTAGTGAGTAATGCGCGTTTACCAATGTAGCCTTTAAACAGAGATACTTTGACTGCTATTGCAAGGTGTTCTCGCTCGGGGCTTGTCATACTCCAAAACACATCGGCCTGCTTTTCATCGAGCATCAGCAAAGTGCGCTGTTGATGAGGGTGAACCAGAACTTCGTTGATTTCTGCTTGATAATTACTGGCGCGTAAAGCCGCTGCCAGCAATTCATGAAGGTAATAATCGCGTTTATAAAGTGGGCGTTGTTCAATCGCTAAATTGACCACATTTTTAGCTTCTGTGGTAAGGCTGTATCCTAGGCTTAGCAATACTAGGATTGCACTACATAGTCGCTTCATTGTTATTTTGTTTATTGTGTTTTTTTTAAGCTACACCCAGTTAAACAGGGACACAAGTAAAATTAAGCAAACTTAAAATTTCTTCATGAGCGGGCAGATATCGCTTCATCTTTATGGCTGCTTAAACGTACCACTGCGGGGGCTGGCCGGCTACGTTTACATACAAACAAGTGGCTACTCTGATAACGTTTGGCCTCTTTTTTCGCATCAGTTGCCAGCGCTGCGACTTGGTGGCTGTTAATACATAGCTCTAAATCAGGCTTAACTAAACCGATTGATAATGTAAGCAGTGGCACAAACTGCTTTTTACCTTCTCGATTGCTTGCCCAATAACCCCCTTGCTCAATATGTTCTGGTGTGAAAAAGGCCCGAGACTGCAGCTCAAACTTACTAATAATGTTATGGCAAACTTGCTCTGCATCATTTTTATCAAACACCACCATAAAGTCATCACCGCCAATGTGCCCGACAAACCCTTTGCTAGTACTACAGGCCTCGACGATGACTTCAGCAAGTAATTTTATAACGCTGTCACCACTGGCATAACCGTACAGGTCATTGAATTGTTTGAAGTGGTTTAAATCAACGTATGCGAGTGAGAACGGATAGTTATTACGAAGTCTCAGCTCAATTGCTTCGTTAATCGCGACATTACCCGGCAGCATAGTCAGCGGGTTGGCATGTTGTGCATGGCGGATTTTTTCTTCGGTAATGTGTTTTAAGATATTACGCAATGGCGCCAAACCTAAGTATTCACCATTTCGAGTGATCACAATATGGCGTCGAATATCAAACTCAAACTCGGTAATTTGCTGACTCACCGTATCGAGTAACTCGTTTTCGTCAACGATTAACGGCTGTTTATCCATTAAAGAAGTAACTGGCTGCTTATCATAAAGTGCATGGCCATAGGGAGCAGCAAACACTTCAGTGAGTTGATCTCGGTGTAATAAACCAACAGGAATATTGTGCTCTAATACGGCAAGACTAGTTAGCGTTTTATCTTGCTCAAAGATACTGTGGGCATCTTTACAGCGGGTTGTTGCTTCTATGCTGGCGTGCTCGACCGCCAACCAACCAATCGCCATAGACTGCTCAAAAGTATTGCTATTATCTGATGACTCTAAGTGCTTTAAGCAGTGAATATTTATTTCGTAACTTGGCTGTAAGCTCGGCCTTTCAAGTAAAAAGCCTTGTGCATGTTGCACACCTAAGCTTTCGAGTAAACGAAGCTCCTCTGCCCGTTCTATGCCTTCTGCGATAACTTGCGTATTGGTGGCTTTTGCAAGCTCTATAATTGACTTTAAAAACTCTTTTTTAACCACACTCTGATCGCAGTGGTCGATAAAGTAGCGGTCTATTTTTACAAACTCAGGACATAACTCAGACCATTGCTTTAAGCCAGAATAGCCAGCCCCTAAGTCATCAATAGCAATCGAAAAACCTAACTCACGATAATGAGCAATGGTTTTTAACAATAAAAAACCATCATCGACTTTTTCTTGTTCTGTAACCTCAATAACGACCCGGTTAGTTGCAAGGCCAAAGTGTTCAACTAGGTGTAATGTTTCACCTTTAGGATGGCAAGGGTCGAGTAAGGTTTTAGGGCTTACATTTAAGAATAACTTGCCTTGTAAATTGAGTTTCACAAAGTTCTCAATTGCTCTACTGCGGCAAAGTAGCTCCAATTCAGAGATCTTATGGCAAGCAATTGCTGCGCTGAATAATGCACTCGGCATTTCTAATTCAGACCCTTTTGGGCCGCGGCTTAATGCCTCATAGCCCAAAATATGTTGATTAGAAATATCAAAGATAGGTTGAAACAAGGTCTCAATTGCACTGTTATCTAAGATCTGCTGTAGTTGTGCGTTCACCTTACACCTAGCGTTAGTAATACAAATAGGTGGGTAAATTATCAACCTTGTATGACAATTTTATGGCAAGGCTATGACGAGTGCAGATTACTCAATAGCGGTGATGAGCTCAAGTTGCTTAATGCGGGCAAAACTATCTGTCATTTTCAATTTAGCTTTTTGGTAATCACTCTGTGCTAAATCAGCTTGTTGCGCTAATTTATAAACTGCAAGTGGATTAAGTAATAACTGCTGTGCGTGATAACAGCTTGGCGCCGCAAACTCAGGTAGTTCTGGCTCTACATTAATTGTCATTTCATTCTGCAATGCATCTGCGTCATCACTTTGTTGTTGAAACTCTGTTGCGTCTGCCAGCGCATGCAAACTTGCCTCACACTCTGGCAATTGTGCTTTTAGGTTTAAAAACAAACCTGTTGATGAAGTAATTAACTTGAACGTCAGGTCTTGTAATTGCTGAGCAGCTGATTGGTTCTGTAGTGCCTCTACAACTTGCCAAGCTAAACCTTGGTAGCTGTCGAACTGCTGCTGAAGTGTTACCTCAGGTGTTTGCTGTACTTCTGTCTGTTTTGGCTCTGGCTTATCTTCACAAGCACTGAGCATTAAAAGTATAAACACGCTAAACATCAGGTGTTTCATAATGTCTCCGAGAGTATAGTTAGACTCGTTTTTAAAAATCATAAACAGCTGTAAAACTGTCACTTGTTACCAATTTAGTCAGTTTAGTCATACCAAGACTTACCTCAGCAACAGTGCTTCTGCTGTTAGTTCATTTGTAATGAGACTATTGATCATTCCTGATTCGATCGCTCCTGCAATGGCTGGCACTTTACTGTCACCCGCAGCAATCCCAATAACACGTTTATCATTGGATGGAGAAAGTACCGCACTCGTCACGCGATTATTTATTTCTGATTCGACGAGATGACCTTCACTATCGAAAATCCAGCTAATTACTTCACCTGTTGCACCAATAGCGTCAAGCGCAGCTAGTTCATGTCGAGTAATAAAGCCGTCTAAATGAAGAGGAGAATTTATTCCTAAATCTCCAACACCAACAAATGAAACATCCGCTTGTGATGCCAGTTGATGTACATTTTTAACATGCGTTAATTGCTGCCAACCTGCTTTATCAGCTTCAGATTCTGCTATAACTGGAACTGGCATAGGGAAATGTTGCGCACCAACCCTTTCTGCAACATGAATAGCTACTTCATAGCGACTTGCTGAGCCATCCTGAGCAATATTTCCAACTAAAGATACAATACGATGGTGTGGGCATTGCATAGTAGGTAGCTCTTCTGCGCATGCGCGCAACACTCTTCCAGTACCAAACGCAATGATTTTTGCATGGCGCTGCTTTAGTTGTCTTTCAATTTCTGCGGCACCCGCTTGAGCCAAGCCAATGGTAGAATTAATATCGTTACTCTCGCTAGGCACCACTTCACAACTAAGCAAACCGTATCGATTTTGTAGCGCATCAGCAAGCTCCATACAGCGTCGAATTGGATGTTCTAATCGTACTTTTATTAACCCTTGAGATACTGCTAAAGCAACAAGCCTTTGCGCAGATTGGCGAGACGTATTAAGTTGCTTAGCTATTTCATCTTGTGTTTTACCAGCAACATAGTAGAGCCAGCCAGCCCTCGCTGCTTCCTCTAATTTTTGATTATCATTGCTAGGAATTGAAGCCATTTTATACGCCTGTTTGAACAATAAATGAGGTAAATGATTAGAAAAATCAGCTATTCAGCGGCTATTCTATACATAATCTGTCATGAATAACAATTTTAGGGTTCACACTCTAAACTAACAAGACACCTTACTTAATTTTGTTAAATATTAGTGAGGTGCCTATGTATTTCACAAAGAGACAATAACCGCAAGCCCTTCTCAGCGGCACAACAAAAGTCGTGCACTCGCTGCCAAATAACGTCGGTTTAAGCTTTAACTAAAAATTTAAATTTAGCTGCAAACCTGCAATCAATGCATTCTCAGCATCATTATCACCATTAGGGTCGATGATATACTGAATACTAGGCATTAACTGTATTGCTGGGGTAACAACATAGTTATAATTTAACTCAATCGGGTACTCATGGTCTCTTACGATTACTTCATCATCTGAAAAATTCGCGTTATAAAAGCGCTGAGCATCATTAAGCTCATTACTCACACTGTTTCGGCCCACTGCAAAACCAATACGGTCGTGTGGTCTACTAACTAAAGGTGCATCAATATATCCGCCAAAAGCCAAAACTTCGCCTATAGCGCTGACACTTTGATCTGCGTGAATCATACTCGCAAAGATACGTAAGCCACCTCCAGAACTATTTCGAGTTAACTGTTGTTCAATATTAAAATAAAATGCATTATCAGTATCTTCTATAGCGACCATATCACTTGTCGTGCCAGCAGGGTAACCCGCATTATTGACTAATTTAGTTTTATCTAAACTGCTGCGGACAACGCCAAATCGATAATCTCCATCTAACCCATTCTTGTATTGGCGTTTATATTCCAACTCACCTACCAAGGTCGTGCCGTTAACCTCCCCTGATGTTGTTAATTTTAACCCTTGATTTAATGACATGGTTGCAGGGTTTGCATCATAACTGCCTAGTTTAAGAAGCAAATTATCAGTGACTTTGTATGTTAGTTGCACGCCTAGTGCACTAAGGGGGTCACCATACCAACTACTACTCAAATAATTGGATGAGCCACCACTGCAAAATGTTAGGTGCTGAAAGGCACAACTCATGGCAAAAAAATCAGCACTTGGGTAAATTCGACCCACTTTAATGCTAAGTTGATCTTCAAATAAATGCTGAGTTAGAGAGAATTGAGTTAAACGCGTTACATTGCCACGACCATAAATTTGTTGCGACTGCAGCAAAACTGGCAGGTTTGCTTTTTCATTAATAAGCTCGCCATTACGGTTGGTAAGCTCCACCTTAAATTCGGCACCCGACCAATTAAGCAATTTTTCTAAATTAAAGTAGCCACCGGCAAAAAACTGATCGGCATAAGCCGTTTCTGTACTTTCTCCCCCTTTTAAGTTGTGAGCTGTTTGACTGAAGTAGCCTAAGCGAACATCCACACCTTGCTCTGCTAGCTTATCTCTTGCCCCTAACCAACCGCCACTTAGATGGCTGTGAACATCAAAACTTTCATCTGCATAACCTGACTGAGAATACAGCAACATAATGGCTGCGATAGATTTAAGCCGAGCGACGTTTAAATAGCGTTCACTTTCCCCTTTCCATGTACGACAAAACTTTGGTTGTTGATTTGTGTTCATATGCGTGTTCTCCATTTTAATTTGCCCTAGCTGATCAACATCTTAGTATTCAACGCCCAGGAAAGAGCAAATGACATAAACATGAGCATATTCCTAATACAGAATATATTTGTCAACATCAAAAAATAGAGCTCAAATTCTAATTAAAAGAAATTAGAATCTGTGAAAGAGAAATTAAAATGGATAAAACTAATCCTCTTTCATATGAACACCATTTCAGGAAAAATTAAACACCCGCATAACCAACTAAAAAATAACAACTTTATCAAGATTGATTTGATGAAGCTTTAATTCCAGAACAAGAGCAATTACTTCGACTTATTAATGACAATCAGCCGATTAAATAGACTGATTCATTAACATTGACAAACAGCAATCAAAATAGGATTATGCCCACGTGCAACCCATTTGCCCAAACAGGAAGATTTACTTTATGTAAATACTCAATGACAACAATCATGGGCGTGTTGATTTTTGAAATTTTCTATTTATCTAATAAAAAGTTTTAGTGTTAAACAATGAACACATAAATAAAGATGCAGTTAAGCTATTTGCTTACAAATCAGCATGCCTAAAAAGTACTGGGATCGTTACTTATGAATACTAATCATAAAGACCTAAACCATATAGAAGAAGAGCAATTACCTATTGCAAAACATAAGCTCAAAGGATGGAGACATTTTTTAGGTTTATACGCAGGAGAGCATGTTGCTGCTACTGAATTTGTATTTGGCGCAACCTTTGTCGCACTTGGCGCAACCATGACGGATATTTTGCTTGGCTTGCTAATTGGTAATATTCTCGCCGTGCTAAGCTGGACACTAATCACCACCCCAATTGCTGTTGAAACACGCCTGAGTCTATATACTTACCTTCAAAAAATAGCAGGAAACTCAATGACCCGGTTATATAACTGGGCGAACGTCATAATCTTTACGGTTATTTCTGCTGCTATGATCACCGTTTCTGCAACGGCTGTTCGCTTTGCACTTGATATTCCCGCGCAATTAAATTGGTATCCAACAAACGCATGGTTTGTCATGGTCGTTCTTGCCGTAGGCATTATCGTTGTATTGGTTGCTATGTATGGTTTTAACGCTGTATCGCAATTCTCAGGTATTTGTGCTCCGTGGTTATTTGTTATGTTCATCAGCGGTCCATTAGTACTCATGCCTGAACTTGCCAATTCGGTCATTGGTGAAACCTCTGTCTCGAGTTGGGGAGACTTCATGCACATTGGCAGTGTCTCTGTATGGACTGGGTTAGATGCCAATGGTGAGCCAGGCATAGGACTATTAGAAGTCATTGGTTTCTCTTGGGCAGCAAACACCATCACTCACTTTGGTTTAATAGACATGGCTCTGCTGCGTTACGCGAAGAAAAAAAGCTATGGCTTATGCACATCAGCCGGTATGTTATTTGGTCACTATATCGCTTGGATCTCTGCAGGTATTATGGGTGCGGGTACAGCAGTTTTGGTGAAAAAGTCGATTACTGAGCTAGATCCTGGCGATGTTGCGTTCCATGCACTTGGGTTATCTGGGTTAGTTATTGTTATTGTAGCAGGTTGGACTACAGCAAATGCAAACTTATACCGAGCTGGTCTTGCTGCACAAGCTATATTTAGTAACCTTTCGCGTACCAGAACGACATTTTTAGTGGGCATTGTTACTGTTTTAATTGCTTGCTTTCCATTTGTATTTACTAAGCTACTGCCACTTCTTACATACGCAGGACTTTTAGTCGTACCTGTTGGCGCTATCGTTTTTGCTGAACATTTTTTATTTCCAAAGATAGGTCTAACTCGTTATTGGGTCACCTACAAAAAGCTTGAGCATAGCTCTGCGGCTGTTATTGCGTGGGCACTTGGCCTAGTGTTCGGATTTACACTAAACGCGATCAATATAATCCCATTCTACTACCTTTTCTTACCAACTTGGGTATTCAGTATTGTCGTATATATTTTATTAGCAAAACGCAATGGCGCTGCGCAGAAGTATCCTGAAGAAGAAGCAGAGCTAGCTAATTTTGATAAAAAAGTAGAAAGATTTCACGCCGAACAAGCAGCCAATGAGCCAGCATTTATTCTTGATCAGCGCCTGTTAACCAAAGTACTCACTGCGGTTGCTTGGTTAAGTCTAGGTGTTACTGTGGTGCTAGCAGCAAATGCCATGTTCAACTCACCAGATGTTGCTTCCTATGAACACAATAGAACGTTATTTTTCAATAGTGGATTCGCTTGTACCATCATTTACTTCGCGAGTGCGTATTGGGCTATGCAGCGTAAAAAACAATTTTCAGCCGTTTAACTGCTCGGGGGCAAAACATGAGCGCACTTTCTTTAAATAACTCAACACTGAGCTCTTTTCCTACATCTATATCAGTGCCGCGTTATAACCGACAATCACTAAAAGCTGGGATTGTCCATGTTGGTGTGGGCGGGTTTCACCGCTCTCATCAAGCTTTCTATACTGATAACTACATCAACCATACTGGCGATCTAAGTTGGGGCATTTGCGGTATAGGCTTACGCGAGGCTGATCGGGCTATAAAACAATCTTTAGAAGCACAAGATTATCTGTACTCACTATTGGTAAAGCACCCAAATGGCAAAACTGATACGCAAATAATTGGCTGTTTAACCGATTTTCTCTTAGCGCCAGATGATCCAGAAGCTGTTATAAATAAAATGGCCGCTGAGGAAACCCAGATTGTTTCATTAACAATAACCGAAGGGGGTTATAACTATGATCCATCAACCGGCGAGTTCGATTTTTCAAACCCCGATATACAACATGACTTAGCAAACCCAAACAAGCCAAAGCTGATTTTTGGCTACCTTGCTGCTGCTTTAGATCGCCGCAGAAAGAGTGGTCAAAAACCGTTTACAGTTCAGTCTTGTGATAATGTTCAACACAACGGTGATGTCATACGAAAAATGTTAGTTACTTACATTAGTTCATATGACTCAGAGCTTGCTGATTGGGTCGCAAATCAAGTTAGCTTCCCTAATGCAATGGTCGACCGTATTACGCCTGCAACCACAGATAAAGATATTGCTCTAGCAGAACAGCTGGGAGTGATTGATTCATGGCCTGTCACGTGTGAGCCTTTTCACCAATGGGTCATCGAGGATAAATTTTGTCAACAACGCCCAGCTTGGGAGAAAGTAGGTGCGCAAATAGTCAATGATGTAACGCCTTATGAAACCATGAAAATTCGCTTATTAAATGCAAGCCATACTGTTATGGGAATACTCGGATCTTTGCGTGGCTATCAAACCATAGAGCAAACAATTTCAGATCCCTTATTTGCTACAGTGGTAAGTAACTTCATGGATAACGAAGTAACACCGATTTTAGATGACGTACCTGGTATTGATCTAAGTGATTATAAGCGAACACTGATAGCTCGATTTGCAAACCCTAACATCAAGGATAGCCTTGCACGAATTTGTTCTCAAAGCGCAAGTAAAGTCTCCACCTTTTTAGTACCTACGATAGTAGAGAACCTTAAAATTGGTGGAAATACTGCGATTGCTAATTTAGTGATTGCAGCTTGGTGCTTATACAGCGACACGCATTCGTCTCAACAAGGTCAGCCTTTAGAGGTTATCGATGATATGGCTGAAACATTACAGCAGGCAGCTCATGCATCACGAATATCATCACTCGCTTTTCTCGAGCAACCGAGCATTTTCGGCTCAATTATTGAGAACGAATCATTTTGTAATGAGTATAAATATTACATCAGCAAACTTTATGCGGGAGTAGCGATAGAGCAGATTATGGAAGCGGTGCTAAGTAGTTATAAGGCCAAGTAGTATCAGGCAGAGTAAGTTTAAAAATAAAAAAACCGCCCTAGGGCGGTTTCTTTTTGTATCACTTATTAAGGCATAGGATCGAGATCCGCACCTTCTTTTTCAATTACTTCTGGAATTAAGTCTTCTTTACTTACACCCATTGCAATTGCTACAGCTGAAGCAACATAAACAGATGAATAAGTACCGATGAACACACCAAACAGTAATGCCGTTGCGAAACCGTGGATCGTTTGACCACCCCAGCCAAATAACGCAATCAATACTAGAATAGTGGTGATTGATGTTACTAGGGTACGGTTTAACGTTTGCGTTAATGAGATATCAATAATTTCAATCGTGTCATCAATACGTACTTTACGGAAGTTTTCACGGATACGGTCAGATACAACGATAGTATCGTTCAGTGAGTAACCTATTACCGCCAAAATCGCCGCAAGAATCGTTAAGTCAAACTCTAGGCCAAGTACTGAGAATAAGCCTAATGTGATGATAACGTCATGTAATAGTGCTGAAACCGCACCTACCGCAAAACGCCATTCAAAACGAAACGCAACGTAAATTAAGATACAGATAAGTGCAGTTAACATGGCAAGGCCACCCTGCTCTTTTAGATCTTCACCAACACTTGGGCCAACAAATTCGATACGACGCATTTCTACTGTCGACTCAACTTTTTGTAATGCCGTAATGATTTGGTTACCAATTACTTCTGCTTTTACGCCAGGACCTTGCGGAGCAAGACGCACTAAAATTTCTTTACTTGAGCCAAACAGTTGCACCGAAAAATCTTCAAAGCCACTTTCAGTGATTGCATCACGTACTTCTTTAAGATCAGGTGCTTGTGTAAAGCCTACCTCAACAGCGGTACCGCCAGTGAAGTCGAGACCAAAATTTAAGCCTTTAGTAAAAAACGACACGAAAGAAGCCAAAATCAACAAAGTTGATAATGTCATGGCAAACTTTCTTAACTTCATAAACGGGAGTGTTTTACCACCGAGTTTTAAAATTTGCATGCTGACTCCTAAATCGACAACTTATCAATACGTTTACCGCCAATGAATAAGTTGATTACCGCTCGGGTACCAACAATAGCTGTAAACATAGAGGTGATAATACCAATCGCTAGCGTTACCGCGAAACCAGCTATAGGACCAGTACCCACTGCAAATAGGATCACTGCTGCGATAAGCGTTGTGATGTTAGCATCTAAAATTGTGCTAAACGCGCTGTCGTAACCAAAGTGAACGGCCTGTTGTGGACTACGGCCATCAGCAAGTTCTTCACGAATACGCTCGAAGATAAGTACGTTGGCATCAACGGCCATACCGACGGTTAATACGATACCTGCAATACCCGGTAGCGTTAACGCTGCACCTGGAATAAGCGACATCACACCCACAATTAATACTAAGTTTGCGCCCAGTGCCAAATTTGCCACCATGCCGAAACCTTTGTAATAGAAAAGCATAAATACAAGAACAAACACAAAACCAAGCACAACCGCTGTCATACCTGCTTCAATGTTTTCTTGACCTAAGCTTGGACCTACTGTGCGCTCTTCAACGATTTGAATTGGCGCCACAAGTGCACCGGCACGAAGTAATAGGCTTAGGTTATGTGCTTCAGCTGGGTTATCGATACCAGTAATACGGAATGAACGGTCAAGACGCGCTTGAATCGTCGCTACGTTAATCACTTCTTCAACTTTAATTGGTGGAAGTGCTTTACCGTTTTCATCTGTTTTACCTGATGGCTTGTATTCGATAAATACCGTTGCCATGCGTTTACCGATAGCACGCTTAGTGAACGCATTCATTTTTGCGCCACCTTTGCTGTCTAGCGTAATGCTAACTTGTGGACGTTGATACTCATCCATACCTGATTGCGCGCCAGTGATATGGCTACCTTCAAGAATGATGCGTTGCTTAAGTACCACAGGGTAACCTTCACGCGCCATGATCATTTCTGTACCTGGCGGTAAACGGCCTTGCAGGGCTGCACTTGCATCTGCGTTTTCGTCAACTTCGCGGAATTCTAGAGTTGCTGTTGCACCCAGAATCTCTTTAGCACGCGCTGTATCTTGTACACCCGGAAGTTGCACGATGATACGCTCAGCACCTTGACGCTGTACGTTAGGCTCTGCAACACCGATTTGGTTAATACGGTTACGGATAATCGTTTCGTTTTGTTTGATAGCGTAGTCACGAATTTCTTTTAGCTTTTGCTCGCTCATGCTCACGTAAAAAGCATTGTCGCTGCTGCTATCATCAACGTATACGTTTAATGGGTAACGTGTTGATAAGAAACGCTCTGCTGCGCTTTTATCTTCTTCGTTACGCATTTCAACACGTAATCGCTCACTGTTCGCTACACGGCGAATAGTGCGATAACGTAGTTTTTCTTCACGTAAGTCACTTTTGAAATCTTGTTCCATTTGCTCAAGCTGAGTATCAACCGCCGTCGCCATGTCGATTTCCATAGTAAAGTGAACACCACCGCTTAAATCTAGGCCTAGTTTCATTGGGTTACCACCCAGTGACTTTAACCACTCTGGTTGAGCAGGTGCCATATTGATTGCCGAGATATAATCTTCACTAAGGGAATCACGCAGTAGATCTTGCGCTTTTAGTTGGTCTTCAACATTCTTAAAACGAACGAGGATTTGTCCATCTTCAAGTTTGCTTGATTTAACAGTAACGTTATGTTCTTTGAGAGTCGCATTTACTTTATCGAGTACGCTGAGGTCAGCATCAGTACCTTTAGTGCCCGATACTTGTATGGCCGGGTCTCGGCCATACAAGTTAGGAGAGGCATATAAAATACCAACGACTAACACTACAAGAACAAGTAAATACTTCCATAATGGAAACTTGTTTAACACGTGTGAGTCCTTATTTTTATTGTTATAGCGACTTCATAGTGCCTTTTGGCAATACTGCAGAAACAGCTGATTTTTGTACTGTTACTTCTGCTTGGTCGTTTAATGAAATCACGATGAAGTCTTTGTCATCAGCGATTTTAGCAATCTTACCTACTAAACCACCTTGCGTTAGTACTTCGTCGCCTTTCGCCATTGCGCTCATTAGGGCTTTATGCTCTTTTACACGCTTAGCTTGTGGACGGTAGATTAAGAAATAAAATACCAGACCGAAAATACCCAACATGATTAGCATTTCCATGCCACCACCCGCTGGTGCTGCACCTGCCGCACTTGCGTGGGCGTTTGAGATGAATAAACTCATTTCACTTCCTCTTTAATTTTTCTAAAAATTTAATCTGATGTATCTGCAAGCTCTGGCACTTCTTGGCCGCGGCGTGCATAAAAATCTGCAACAAATTCGTCTAGTTTGCCATTACTGATGGCATTACGTAAGCCTTCCATCACGCGTTGATAATAACGTAAGTTGTGAATCGTGTTTAGACGTGCGCCTAAGATTTCATTACATTTATCAAGATGATGCAAGTATGCACGTGAATAGTTTTTACACGTATGACAATCACACTCAGGATCCAATGGACCGGTGTCTGTTTTATGTACTGCATTACGAATTTTAACAATGCCGCCAGTTACGAATAAATGACCATTACGTGCGTTACGCGTAGGCATCACACAGTCAAACATATCGATACCACGGCGAACCGCTTCAACTAAGTCTTCTGGTTTACCAACGCCCATTAAGTAACGAGGCTTGTCTTCAGGCATTTTGTAAGCACAGTGGTCAAGAATGTTGATCATCTCGTTTTTCGGCTCACCAACCGATAAACCACCTAATGCATAACCATCAAAGCCGATTTCTTCTAGGCCTTTTTGCGATTGTGCACGAAGCTCAGGGTACATACCACCTTGGATAATACCAAACAGCGCAGCTGGGTTATCACCATGACCTTCTTTTGAGCGTTTAGCCCAACGAAGTGACAACTCCATAGAATCTTTCGCTTCTTTTTCAGTCGCAGGGTATGGCGTACATTCGTCAAAGATCATCACGATGTCAGAGCCTAGATCACGCTGAACTTGCATCGCTTTTTCTGGCGAAAGCATGATTTTTTCACCATTAACGGGTGAGCTGAACATCACGCCTTCTTCTGTGATTTTACGCATTGCGCCTAAGCTGAATACTTGGAAACCGCCTGAATCAGTTAGGATTGGACGATCCCAATTCATAAAGTCGTGTAAGTCACCGTGCTGCTTAATGATTTCTGTACCAGGACGCAGCATTAAGTGGAAAGTGTTACCTAGGCAAATTTGTGCACCAGTATCTTTCACTTCGTCAGGCGTCATACCTTTTACAGTACCGTAAGTACCTACCGGCATAAATGCTGGCGTTTCTACAACACCACGTTCAAAAATCAAGCGGCCGCGGCGCGCTTTACCGTCAGTGCGGTCTAATTCAAATTTCATATTATCCTCAGTGTCGGAAAAACAGTCCAACAAGCTATAATTTAACCGCTCGATTCTACCCTGTTTGCAGGTTTATTACTATTAATTGAGCTAAATTCGAAAATAAAAAGCCCAGTTCAAAAACTGGGCTTTTTAACGTTATTTGCGCGTTAAGAACATCGCATCACCATAACTAAAGAAGCGATACTTCTGCTCAATAGCCGTATGGTAAGCACCCATTATGTTCTCTTGGCCTGCAAAGGCACTGACTAACATGATTAACGTTGATTCAGGTAAATGGAAGTTTGTCACCATGGCATCAACCACATTGAACTGATAACCCGGATAAATAAAGATATCGGTATCGCCAAAGTAAGTATCTAGTTTGCCGCCGTGCACTTTAGCTGCTGACTCTAATGAGCGGACTGATGTAGTCCCTACAGCGATTACACGACCACCTTTTGCTTTCGTTTCGGCTACCGCTTTAACCACTTCATCTGGTACTTCGATGTACTCTGAGTGCATAACATGCTCATCAACTGAGTCAACGCGCACAGGCTGGAATGTACCAGCGCCCACGTGCAAGGTCACAAAGGCCATGTTAATGCCCTTGTCTTTTAAGGCTGCCATTAATTTATCATCAAAATGCAGGCCAGCTGTTGGCGCGGCTACGGCACCTGGCTTTTCACCATAAACAGTTTGATAACGCTCACGATCTGACTCATTATCAGGGCGGTCAATATAAGGTGGTAATGGCATATGACCGATGTCGTTTAGGATATCGAGTACATTTTCGTCTTTGGCAAATTCAAGCTCAAAAAGCTCGCCATGACGCGCAACCATGGTTGCTTCTGCTTTACCTTCTAGAATGATTTTTGAGCCTGGTTTTGGCGATTTACTAGCTCGTACATGCGCAAGCACACGGTGTTCGTCAAGTACACGCTCTACTAACACCTCAAGCTTACCGCCTGATTCTTTTTGCCCAAACATGCGAGCAGGGATCACTTTGGTGTTATTAAAAACTAATAAGTCATTTTCATTAACGAGCGATAAAATATCACTAAATACTTTATGCTCAACTTGCCCTGATGGGCCATCAAGCGTCAGTAAACGACTGCTAGTTCGATCTGCTTTCGGAAAACGAGCAATTAATTCATCAGGAAGGTCAAAGCTAAAATCAGCTACGCGCATAGAGCATATCTCTCATTAATAAAAACGCGCCAAGTTTACTCTGATACGCCTACTACCTCAAGCAAAGCCCTAGACCAAGTGAATGGCCGTTTACAGGTTTACACACTTAAGTGCTTATTAACCGCTTTTAGGTAAAGTTTGCTTGTAGATTAGGCAAAATGTCATTATTCTAGCCTATTCAATAAACATGGGTTAGGTAAGAGGTAGTAGCGCCATGGCAAAGCAGTTGAAACTGCTAATTTTAAACGCAAGCGTTGCTGAGCGTGAAACAATTAAGACCACATTAAACAAACTTAATGTCTTCACGTTTATCGAAGCCAGTGACTCTCAAGATGCGCTAAAAATTCTTAAAAGCCACCCAGTGGATATTATCATTACCGGTCTTGAGGTTGGTAAGATTGATGGTTGGCGTTTTTCGCGCATGATCCGTTCAGGGTTATTAAAAACACCAAAAAACACACCTATTTTACTTACTCCACCAATTTATTGTGAACGTATAGCCGAAACCACGGCTCGCAGCTATGGCATTGATGCCGTATTGCCATTTGAACGCCAAGATATGCTGCCGCAAATGTTAGCCAACGTGTTATCAACCCATCTTGAAAAAAGTAGCCGCCTCAATTTATTGCTACTTGAAACCGATAGTCGCAAAGCAAAAGATATTAGCGAGCAGCTTAAACTCAGTTTTGCTATTACTCACACCACGTCTACAAAAGCGACGCTAGCTACTTTTTTACAACAAAAATTTGCCATTGTATTGATTGACGCCACCGAGTCTCATTCTGATACCGCAGCTGGGTTAATTAGCGAAATATTACAACACAACCCAAAACAAGCGATTGTAACCATCATTGATAACAATGATGCAGATTACGCGGAGCAGTTGTTACTTTCTGGCGTTACTGATTTTATTCGCGCCCCTTACGATCACTCGTTATTAAGCAAAGTGTGTGACCACGCTGCTCGTCGTGAAGATTTCATGGTGAGCTACGCAGAGTTTGCACAAAAAGTAGAACAACTAAGCCAAAGTCAAAGCCGTTATAAAGAGCTGTTTTCTGCCCACCAACGTATTTTATTACACCTAAATACGGTGGTACTTGAGTTTAACCAAGAGGGTAATATTCGCTTTATTAACCCAGCTTGGGAGCATTTAACGGGCTATGGCATTAAATCTAGTTTAGCAAAGTCACTAACAGACTTTTGCTTACCTGAGTGCAAAACAAAGCTACAAGATACCATTCAGCGTATTTTGCTTGGTGGTGAGCAACAGCAACAGGTAGAGATCCAGCTAAAACATAAAAATGGTAATGCCATTTGGGTTGAATGTCGCTTACAACTAATAAAAAATAGCCAAAACTCAGCGACTATTACCGCCACTATCGATAACATTCATGAGCGTAAACAGGCAGAGCTGCAACTTCGTCATTTAGCCTTGCACGATACGCTCACAGAGCTGCATAACCGTTATTACTTTGACCAACAATTACAACGTATTTGTAAGGCCAAGTACACCAGTAACGATACCGAGCATGCGCTGATTTATATCGACTTAGATCACTTTAAAATCATCAACGACAGTAAAGGTCACCAACAAGGCGACATCGTTCTAAAAGAAGTTGCTCAGTTATTTACAGCGAATATCAGTGATGAGCACTTAGTGTGTCGCATCGGTGGTGATGAATTCGCCGTGATCTTAAAAAATACGAACCTACTCGATGCACACTTGGTTGCAGAAAGCATTTGCATGGCGATTGAAAAACACCGTTTTCATTCAGAAGGCCAAGAGTACTCAATTAGCTGTTCAATTGGTTTAACACAAATCACTGAGCAAAATAACGATCCAAGTGAATGCTTAAAACAAGCTGATATCGCTCTTTATGTAGCAAAAAGCTTAGGACGTAACCTCGTTCATTGCTACTCTAAAGAAGACTCCAGCCACAATAGCTTACAAGCGGGTTTAGAGTGGGGGCACAGTATTCGTCAGGCATTACAGCACGATGCTATCGAGCTTCACTATCAGCCTATTTGGGACTTTAAGCGCGGCCATGTTGCCTATTTTGAAGCGCTATTACGCTTAAAATTAAACGATGAAATTGTTTACCCAAATCAATTTATCCCAGCTCTTGAACTTCTAAATGATACATTTTTAATGGATCAATGTGTTATTCGTAATGCAATTAAGAGTGTTGCCGAGTACCCGGAGCTCAATCAAATAGCAATTAACTTATCAGCACAGTCGTTTTTAGATGAACGCTTACTGCCTCATATAGAGTCGAGCTTAAAAGAATATGCTGTTGAACCAACACGTATCATTTTTGAGATCACAGAGTCTGCGAGTATTAATAACCTCGTTGCAACCCGTGCCATGATCGAGCGTTTGAACGGCTTAGGGTGTCACTTCTCAATTGATGACTTTGGTACAGGCTTTAGTACCTTCAACTACCTTAAACAATTACCGGCTCAACATGTAAAAATTGATGGTTCATTTGTTCGCGACATGCTGAACGACCCAATCGATTTAGCGCTGGTAAAAGCAATTAATGATATTAGCCGTTCCCTTGATAAACGCTCTGTTGCTGAATATGTTGAAAATCAAGAGATATTTTTAGCGCTAAAAGATATCGGCGTAGATTATGGGCAAGGTTACTTCATTGCTCGCCCGATGCCTGTTGAAAAAATAACGGCTGAACTTAAAAAAATATCTGAAAATAATCTGTTTAACTAACAATTATCTAGCCTATTTAGAGCAAAGCTTGATACATTTTTAAACATTTTTTCTAAGAAATTTTGCTTCCATACTGACAATACTCATCTATACTTAAATCCACAGCAAGGTTAAATGTCGTGTTTTTATGGTGATTATCTATAATAAACATGACATTACTTATTATATTAAACATACTAAGCATAACTTAACATCGTTAAGTCCATGTATTGGCGGTATAATGGAGAAAAGTGATGACACAACTAATCGTTTTGTTGCTGATTGTAAATCTAGGGATAGCGTATCAATGTTACCGTAATGCGAGCTTAAAAGGGTATCCGGTAAAAACCTTTACAGGGTTAGGTTTAGTACCTTACTTTAACTTAGTCGTGTGGGTTTACTTGTTGTTTTTACCCGACTTAAAACCATTTTCAATGAATGAAAAGCAGCCTCTTTAGGCTGCTTTTTTAGTTGGGAGAATTTAAAAACTATAAGTTGATGCTTTTTCGAGTAATTGCGCAGCTTTTATTTCGCCAACCACACACTTTTTAATGTCTGACTTTTTAAACACTTTTACTTGTTCAGTTTTACCTTCGCTAACACCACGGATGATAAAGCTCACATGTTCATCGTTAGGCAGGCTTCTTAAACCGCTACCATAATCACATAGAGTCAGAGATAAGCTTTTATCTACTTGCTGTGCTAGGGCTGCTAGCTGTTGCTTTTGCTCTTTTACGCGGGCTTGTTTTTTCTCAGCTAACTCTTTGCGCATTTGCTGCTGCTTTTGTGATAACTTTAGCTGTTGCTTTTCAAGCTCTTTAATCGATGCTTGTAATGCTTGTTTACGTTTTTCGAGCTCTTGCTCTTTGGCATCTTTATCGTGGCGACGATCAAATTCAAGGTCGCGCTTTTCACGTTCGAGATCACGAATTTCACGGCTTACATCGCGCTCTTGCTCAGCCACTTCACGTACTCGCTCTGCACTTTCGCGCATCACTTCCATAGCTTGTTGGTAGGCTTCTTGCGTTTTCACTACCACCGCATCGCTGATCACTTGCACATGCTCGCCTAGTACTTCTATTTCAGTGAGTTCTTCAAAATCAATATCAGGCATTGGTGGCAACGGCGCATCGGGCACAGAGGCAAACACTGTAGACCAGCGTGAACTGCCTCGTACATCAAAGCTAAACACCACGCCTTGATGCTGCAAATAACTCGAAGAGACATTCCTTACCTTGTTATCAGTATCTTGTTTTAACGCCGCTGAGAGAATCTTTTCCATAATCCCGACTTCACGCTGAATTTTATCCAATTCATCATTTGCTTGTGCTTGCACACTTACTGCTGCGCAAAGCAATAATGCAGCCGTAGTTGATTTGTATTTTGACATCTTAATACTCCAAATTGTTGGCAACGGTTGGCAATGGTCCGCCTTCCACTTGCTCTGCTAAATCATTTAACTGCATACGTAAGTACGCTTGGTCTTGGGCACGCTGTGTTTTGATATAAGCCAGCACGCTGGCAATATCTTCTTGGCGCTCTACTCGCCCGGTTTTAATCGCTTCTTTGGCCAGTTGGTACATCTGCTGTTGCTGCACTTCGTTTTGCGCAGTAATGATATTTTGTAACTGATCAATTTGCTTTTGTTGTGACTCTAATAAATTGGTTTGCTTGGCCACTTGCTCTAGTAACTGCTGATTTCCTTGCTGTGGATTACTAACAAAAACCCACGCGCAAAATACTATTGACGCAGCCACTGCCCACACCCCAGCACCAAAAAACAGACTTTGTTTTTGCACTTTGGGCATCGTAGATTCTCGATCCCAATTTGGTACGGGTACCGTTTCATAATGTTGACTTTGTTGTTGCCACTGCATTGCATTGTTCATCATTGATGCATACTCAGCATTGGCTTGTAGCAACGCAATTTGCTCTTCAGTGAGGCTTTCGCCCTCTAACCATGCGGTAAATAATGAATCTAAATTAGCCATCTACGGCCTCCAAATGCACTTTTAACTTACCAAGCGCACTGTATAGTCTTGATTTAGCTGTATTGGTCGAAATACCCAATTGCTCAGCGATTTCTTCAAATGTACAGTGCTGAAAAAACTTTAACTCCACCACCAAGCGTTGCTCCCAGGGTAAATTGTTCATCATTGCTTTGAGTTCATGATGCTGCTCAGATTGCAGTTGATTCGTTTCTAACTCACTATGCTCGCAGCTTTCTTCAGGTATACTATCTAAACCTTGATGCAACTTACGACGACGATAATATTCAACAGTGCGCCTATGCACAATTTGATAGAGCCAAGTATTGAAACTCGATTCACCACGAAAGCTCGGTAAGCTTTTATAAACAGAAATAAACACTTCTTGCATTAAATCCATTGCATCATCAGGGTGACTTAACATCCTTAGGCAATAGTTATATACCTGTGTTTCGTGCTGCTTGACTAATTTCAACCACGCCCGTTTATTACCCTGTTGCGCTTTAGCAATTAGTGTTTCAAGTGATTGAAAAAACAAACTAGCCTCGTCATCTGATCTGCCTTTAATGGTTTTGTTATTATGTTAGTCGAGGGAAAGAAAAAAATAGTTTGCTTAAATAATAAAAAACCCCAAATATTTTTATTTGGGGTTTTTTGTTCATTGACCGTCTAAGCTACATTGCTTATTGAGAAACAGCTCTAGCTGCTGGCTAAATAGCCTAAAGTCTCTGATCCGACCCGTGGTTTTACGCCACACGATACCAATATCTCGGTATGCATCATTTTGCGATGGTGTTGCGACCATCTCTTTTTTATCTAAAATGCCTGCATTGATAGCCATTTGTGGTAAAAAAGTAACACCAAGCTGGTGTTCAACCATACTTAATAGCGTATGTAAGCTTGCCGCTTCAAATGGGTTAATACAACTTGAGCGATTCAAATGGCAAGCACTTAGTGCATGGCCAGTCATGCAGTGCTCACGTTCTAGTAAGAACACACTCGCATCCGGTAAAAGATTAAAATCTTCCACACCATCTGCGGGAGTATAATCTTTATGATGCACTAGGCTGAAGTGGTCTTTAGCAAGTACTTGTGTATGAAACTTTTCAGTGTCATACGGTAAAGCCAGCAATGCCATATCAATTTGCCCATGTTCAAGTTTGTCGAGCAGTTTGTCACTGGTGTCTTCAACTAGCACTAGCTCTAACTCGGTAAAGGTCTGTTTGCAGAAATGATATAAAGGTGCAGCAATAAAGCTGGCAATCGTCGGGATCACACCAAGCGTGAGAGTGCCACTCAAAGGCGTTAAAAAACTCTTTGTCAGCTCTTTAAGGCTAAGGGTGTCGTCAATAATCTTACGTGCTTTTTCGACAACCTCTTCACCAATTGCGGTAAACATTAGGCTGCGGTTTTCACGCTCTATAAGTTGGCAACCTAAGGTTTCTTCTAAGTTTTGAATTGCACTACTTAAGGTTGATTGACCGATAAAACAGGCGCTTGCTGCGCGGCCAAAGTGTTGATGTTGGTGGACTGCTAATAAATACTGTAGTTGTTTAATACTTGGTAAGTTATTCATTCTCTACCTGCAAATAAAAAGACCCCAATACCTAAGGCATTGAGATCTTTTCAAGCTAAAAGTCTTTTAGTACTTTTTATACCCCGAAGGCAGTTCTCAGTACATAGAAAATAACAATAGCAAGGGCTGCGCCAACTGGCAATGTAATTACCCAAGAAACTACAATGTTTCTTACAACACCCATGTTAAGAGCCGCAATACCGCGTGCCATACCAACACCTAGTACCGCACCTACAAGTGTTTGCGTAGTAGAAATAGGTAAACCAGTACCTGATGCGATAACAACTGTTGAAGCAGCAGCAAGTTCAGCAGCAAAACCACGGCTTGGTGTTAAGTGTGTGATACCTTCACCGATTGTTTTAATTACTTTCTTACCTAAAATAGCAAGACCAGCAACGATACCTAAACCACCTAGTGGTAAAATCCACCATGCAATAGCCGCTTTCTTAGCGATTTCACCGTTGTGCTCAACAATGTTTACAACAGCAGCTAGTGGACCAATCGCGTTAGCAACGTCGTTTGAACCGTGTGCGAATGCCATACAACATGCTGTTAGTACCATAAGTACTGCGAACACTTTCTCAACGTTGTTGAACTGCATTTTCTTATCAGCTTTAGGATCGATTTTAAGGCGAGCAATCGCAATCTTACCGATGATAGCAACTACAACAGCAATCGCTATAGAAAGCGCATAACCTTCAACAGCACCTAAGTTAATACCGATATGCTTCAAGCCTTTCTTGATTGTTACAAGTGACATGATGAAGCCCGCTAGACCCATATAGATAGGCACGTAACGCTTAGCATTTTTAAGTGGTGCATCAGTGTCAAAAATTAGCTTTTGCGCACTCATGAAAATCAAATAAGCAATAAAACCAGAGATAGCAGGGGTAACAATCCAGCTACCTACGATACCCATTACCTTGTTCCATTGGATTGCTTCACTACCTACTGCAACCAATGCGAAACCAATGATGGCACCAATGATTGAGTGAGTCGTAGATACTGGCCAGCCTAAGAAAGAGGCAATTAATAACCAGCTACCTGCAGCGAATAATGCGGCAATCATACCGAGTATCATTAACTCAGGTATGTCCATAAATGGCGTGGCATCGATAATCCCTTTACGGATTGTAGATGTAACCTCACCACCGGCAAGGTATGCGCCAGCGAATTCAAACACCATCGCGATGATGATTGCTTGTTTAATTGTAAGTGCTTTTGAGCCTACTGATGTACCCATGGCATTGGCAACGTCATTTGCACCAATACCATAAGCCATAAAGAAACCGACTGCGGCGGCAGTTAAAACCAATAACGTGCCGTAATTTGCAATGATATCCATTGTGTGAACCTTTAATTTTTTTCGTGTTTGAACTGATTTTTAATTAACGAGCTAACATCAGCTCAAGACGAGAACCTACGCGCTCTGCAATATCTGCAAGCTCGCCCACCCACTCAATGATCTTGTATAAGAACATCACGTCGACTGGGTTAAGTTCATTTTCGATGGCGCGCAATTGACGGCGAATTTTGATCTGCATGTCATCCGTGTCTTGTTCAATAGCGTCCAATTCAACGAGCATTTTTTCAACTAAAGTCACTTCGCGACCTTTGAAGCCCGTTTCAAGCAGCTCATCTAGCTCATTGATTGCTTTTGACGCTTGTTTAGTCGCATCAACACAACGAGTTACATAAGCAAGGAAATCTGTTTGGATTTCGGTAGGTATGATCATCTCACGACCAACTACACGACCTGCGATATCTTTTGCTTTGTTAGCAATTTTGTCTTGTTGAGTAACAAGCTCTAGCAAATCGGTACGCTCAACTGGCATAAATAAGCCACGAGGTAGTTGAAGGCGGATGTTACGTTTCATTTCATCAGCTTCACGCTCTAAATTACGAATGTTTAAACGGATTTCTTCCGCTTCTTGCCATTCTTCTTTAAACACGTGATTAAAGAAAGGGATCAATGCTTTACTTGCTTGATGTACTTTCTTAATGTGATCTTCCATAGGCTTAATAGGTGATTTAGCAAAAACCCCTAAAAATGCATTTGTAGGCATAACTGACCCTTTATAAATTAGTATGCTTTGGCAGCTGCGAATTTTACAGCATTGTGTTCGATTGTGAACGCTTTTTCTGCCTTACATCAGCAATAAAACACAAAGCGGCCCTAGGGCCGCTCGATTTAATAATGAAAAGTAGCGGCTTAATTACAGCGACTTTTCTATATCTGCTTGAGATGTATGACGAATATCTTTACCGTTAACAAAATAGATGATGTATTCAGCAATATTCTGGCAACGGTCGCCAATACGCTCTAATGAACGTACTGACCACACTAAATCCATAATTTTCGGGATTGAGCGTGGATCTTCCATCATATATGTCATGATTTGACGAGTAATTGCTTCGTATTCACGGTCAACTTTGGCGTCTTCTTTATGTACTTCAAACGCACATTGCACATCCATACGTGCAAATGCATCGAGTACATCATGAAGCATTTTCGATACTTGGCGACCCATGTTTTCAATGTTTACCAGTAAGTCTTGCTGATCTTTAGTGAATGAGTCTAGTGCGACTTTAGCAATACGCTCAGCTTCATCGCCAATACGCTCTAAGTCGGCAATTGTTTTTGCAATGGCAATGACAAGACGTAAGTCACTCGCTGCCGGCTGACGACGAGCAATAATGCGTGTACATTCTTCGTCGATGTTCACTTCCATTGCATTTACTTTATAGTCGTTTTCACGAACTTTCTGTGCAAGATCGGCATCACCATTGCTAACAGCATCCAGTGCACTGTTTAGTTGTTGTTCAACTAAACCACCCATGTTTAATACATGGTTACGCACATTTTCAAGCTCTTCATTAAAGCGGCCCGAAATGTGTTTATTGATATTATGTTCCATTGTCTACCTCTATAAATTTCGTTTACGGTACCAAGTAACTTTATTAACTAACCGTAACGGCCTGTAATGTAGTCTTCTGTTTTCTTCTTGCTTGGTGTTGTAAATAACGTATTGGTATCTGAATACTCAATCAACTCACCCATGTACATAAACGCAGTTTGGTCTGATACACGAGCAGCCTGTTGCATGTTGTGAGTAACGATTACCACGGTAAACTTATTCTTTAAGTCGTTAATTAGCTCTTCGATAACTAAAGTAGAAATTGGATCTAGTGCCGATGTAGGCTCATCCAGAAGTAGTACTTCAGGCTCGATAGCAATTGAGCGAGCAATTACAAGACGCTGTTGCTGACCACCCGATAGGCCAAATGCACTATCGTGTAAACGGTCTTTAACTTCATCCCATAACGCCGCGCCACGTAAAGATTGTTCAACCACTTCGTCTAGTTTACG
This sequence comes from Pseudoalteromonas sp. S1650, assembly GCF_005887195.1. NCBI lineage: Bacteria > Pseudomonadati > Pseudomonadota > Gammaproteobacteria > Alteromonadales > Pseudoalteromonadaceae > Pseudoalteromonas > Pseudoalteromonas sp. S1650. The sequence goes on from NZ_PNDF01000011.1 coordinate 26,149, forward strand.
CTTTTCTTTAATACCTTGTAAGCGTAGGCCATAAACGACATTTTCGTAGATTGATTTTGGAAATGGATTAGGGCGTTGGAATACCATCCCAACATTTCGTCTTAATGCAGCAACATCTACATTCTTATCATAGATATTGTGACCATGTAGTAAGATCTCACCATCAATACGACAGCTATCAACAAGGTCGTTCATACGGTTTATACAACGTAAAAGTGTTGATTTACCACAACCCGATGGACCGATAAATGCTGTTACCTGACCTTTTGGGATGTTCATATTTACGCCGCTAAGCGCTTGTTTATCACCGTAGTATAGATCTAAGTTTTTAATCTCTAACGCTGTTTGCTCTGCAGTTAGGTTATCTAAATCTAGCTTTGCCGCGCTTTTCGCTTGGTTTACTTGTGGTGCAACTGTAATCATCTCTGTCTACCTATAAAAATTCTGTATTAATGCTCAAGAGCTCTAAACTTTTCGCGTAAGTGGTTACGAATACCAATCGCGGTGATATTCAGGGCGATAATTACTGATACCAGTAAGAATGCCGTGGCATATACCAGCGGACGAGCCGCTTCTACGTTAGGGCTTTGGAAACCAACATCGTAAATATGGAAACCTAAGTGCATAAATTTTCTATCTAAATGTATGTATGGGAAGTTACCGTCAAGAGGCAGTGTTGGTGCCATCTTAACAACACCAACAAGCATGAGTGGTGCTACTTCACCGGCTGCACGTGCAACCGCTAGGATTAAACCTGTCATAATCGCAGGGCTTGCCATCGGAATGATGATGCGCCATAGCGTTTCTGCTTTTGTTGCGCCAAGTGCTAATGAACCATGACGAACCGTACTTGGTATACGTGATAAACCTTCTTCTGTCGAAACAATAACAACAGGCAGCGTTAAAATTGCGAGCGTTAATGCAGACCAAATCACACCTGGCGTACCAAATACTGGGCTTGGCGACGACTCAGGGTAGAATAATTGGTCAATGCTGCCACCGAGCATGTATACAAAGAAACCTAGACCAAATACACCGTATACAATCGAAGGTACACCCGCAAGGTTGATTACCGCGATACGGATCATCTTAGTCACGGCATTTTTTGCTGCGTATTCATGCAAGTAAATCGCTGCAACCACACCAAATGGCGTCACAATCACTGCCATTAGTAATACCATGAATACAGTACCGAAAATTGCCGGGAATACACCACCTTCAGTGTTTGCTTCACGTGGGTCATCCGCTACAAACTTACCAAGTTGTACAAAATAGTGACCAAGCTTAGCAAAGAAGCCCATGTCATTAGGGAACCACACATCAAGAACTTGATACAGAGGTAAAGTAACCACTTCACCGCGCATGTCTCTCACAGTTACTTGGTCACGCTTTGCTTCTTTACGAAGAGCAAACAACTGCTTTTCTAACACTGTGTATTCAGCACGTAACTCAGCACGAGTTTGTGCAAGCTCAGCAACTCGCTCATCGGTTAGTTCGTTATCAAGCTGGTATGCTTTTTCTTTTAAGCGTAAACGCTCAAGTTCATAGTTAATATGACCAATATCACCATTTTGTAAGTCTAACGCTTGGTCATTTAGGTCAACAGCACGCTCTACAAGATCATAAAGCACATCGATTTTGTTATCTGTGATAACTTCACCGTCTTTAATAACCTGCTCAACATAACCGTAAAAGTTACCGTTTTTGCTACGTTCGAATACTGCAAGCTCTGCTGGCGCAGTACGCGATGTAATGTCTGTCTCTAGTACCCAACGGAAATCGAGATCAACATACTCACGGTTACCGGTTTTGATCAGTAAGCGCTCTAGCTGCTCTTTGTCGTAATGAGATAAATCAACGCCCGTCGCCTCAATACGTGATTTTGCAACTAGTTCACGGTCATAAATTTCACCGATCACTGTTTGTTTTGCAACAGAGCCTTGCAGCTCAAATTGCACTACTTCTGATGGCCAGAAAAAGCTTAAACCTTTCCAAGCAATCATGGCTAGTAAGCCAAGAACCGAGATTAAACTGATGCTTACCGCACCGCCGGTCATCCAAATCCAAGGAGAACCAGACTTAAACCACTGCTTTACCATGTCGTGTCTCTCCACCTACATTGAACTATATTTTTCACGCAGTTGCTGACGAACAAACTCAGCCACTGTGTTGAAAACGAATGTGAATATGAATAATACAAATGCTGCTAAGAATAGGATGCGATAATGCGAGCTACCTACCTCAGACTCTGGCATTTCTACCGCGATATTCGCTGCAAGTGTTCTCATACCCTGGAAGATACTCCAGTCCATAATAGGTGTATTACCTGTTGCCATTAGTACAATCATTGTTTCACCGACCGCACGACCTAGGCCCATCATTACTGCTGAGAAGATACCCGGGCTTGCTGTTAGTAGTACTACGCGAACCAATGTTTGCCATTGCGTTGCACCAAGTGCTAATGAACCGTTTGATAAGTGCTTAGGAACACTGAATACCGCATCTTCAGCAATTGAGAAGATAGTTGGGATAACAGCAAAGCCCATCGCAATACCAACAACTAGTGAGTTACGTTGGTCGAATGTCATACCTAATTCATTGGTTAGGTACTGACGCACATTACCGTCAAACATCCAAAGCTCAATTGAGTTACTCATCGCAAACGATAACCAGCCAATAAAGATAACCACTGGGATAAGTAAAATTGAATGCGAACCTTCAGGAATACGGTGACGAATTGACGCCGGTAGTTTGTTCCAGCCGAATGCAGTTAATAAGATACCAATTGGCAGCAACACCAATAATCCGACAATCGCTGGTAAATGTTCTTCAATTAATGGTGCTAACCAAAGACCTGCTAAGAAACCTAAGATTACCGTTGGTAATGCTTCCATAATTTCTACAGTCGGCTTAACCACTTTACGTAATTCACTCGACATAAAGTACGCCGTGTAAATTGCCGCTGAAAGCGCAATGGGTACCGCAAATAACATTGCGTACATTGCAGCTTTAATCGTACCGAATGAAATTGGCACTAACGAGAACTTAGATTCAAAGTCATCACTCGCAGACGTTGACTGCCAGATATAACCCGGCTCTGGATAGCCTTCGTACCACACTTCTTGCCATAATGCAGACCAGGTTACTTCTGGGTGCTCGTTATGGATTTCAATCACTTTTAACGCGTCATCAGCAAGAATCAGTGCCGCATTTGAACGTGGTGAAATAGCAAAGTTTTGAATTGGACCATCACTTACTTTACCTTGCCATAGTTTTGCATCACTGGTTGTGTAATAAATACCAAGCTCACCGTTAGCACCCGCTGTGAAGAAGGTACGACGATAGAACTCAGTAAAAATATTTAGTTTCGATTGCTTGCTGGTTTCAAATGCACGAATCTTTTGGAACTCACGGCCATTTTCAGTGTTTACTTCAAACCACTGTGATACTTCGCCATTATCGTTAGCAAGCATCAGTGAGTTTGCACCCGCTAATAGCTGAGTTGAAACTAGGTTCGCGTTTTCTTCGTTAGCTGCAAGCAGTTGGATTTGCTCAACTTCAGAAGGGTAACGGGTATCATATACGTAAATTTGATTTGCTGAACGCACGAATGTACGTGTTGTATCAGGTGAAATTAATAGCTCATCAACACGACCTTCGATATCAAGCTCAGTACGCTCAACAACCCACTCTACTTCGCCGGTGAACATGTTTTCTTCACCCACAAAGCTGCTAAATAAAACGCGCTTGTCAGCGGTTAAAGCAACAACAGCTGTTTTATCTTCGTAGTGGCTAAATGCAAATTTAGTGATTGCCGCACCTTGATCGTCAACCTCAAGCGCCATATCACCCAACGGGTAATCTAAACGCGGTGTTAATTGGCGTTGGTTGTTCGGGAATGTCACTAAGAATTTTGGCGCAACCACAACAACAGAGCCATTCTCTAGGCCGTATGCGTATTGCCCCTGAAACGGTGCAGAGCTTGCAAAGCTGCTTACATCGCTTGGTAATTCTGTATTAAGAGTGGTGATCTTTTTACCAAATTGCTCTTTTTCAACATTGTAAAAGTCCACATTACCTTTTTCACCGAGTAAAAAGGCAACTTCTGTTTGCTCTTCAATGCCAAGGCCAACAACTTCTGACGCATTTTGTAGTTTTACACTATTACGTGTTTCTACTTTTGCTGATTCAAAAATAGGTTGAACAACATAAAGAAGGTAAAAGAATATGAGTAGCAGTGCTACAAGCACCATTACGCCACCCGCGGAAATACCCCACTTGGCAAACCTGTCTTTAAATAGACGGCTTCTATCCGTATGAAAGGTAGGTTTATTCGGATTGGAAGTCATCAAAACACCCTTAAAACTTAACGTTGCGCGAATTATATTTCACCAAGATGACAGTAATGTTACAAACGTCATAATTCAGTGTAATAAAGCGAGTATTTCAGGGACGTATTTTAAAGTTAAAGAATGACCAAAATAAGTCATTGTGGAGCACTTTTATTACAGTACCACAATCAAGCTAACAAATTGTTATAACTAATTTTTTATAACTACAGTGAAAAAATTGGACAAACATTAAAACAGCATCAATACTCAATGAGACTTATTTTTTTCAACAATAAGAATCATTTTTAACCAACGCCTCCTCCCTTTTATTGCATTTTTCTGAGGCTTTTTTATAGAGATTTAAGTATGAAGCAGTTAGTAATTACTATTTTAGGGCCAGACAAACCCGGCCTAGTTGAAGATATTTCTGCCACAATTTTAAACCATCATGGTAACTGGCTGACAAGTAATTTGAGCCACCTTGCAGGTCATTTTGCCGGAATTATCGAAGCCGCAGTACCTGAAGAGCATTTGCAAGAATTACAAGATGCTCTTCACAGCTTACCTTATCTTGAAGTTCGAATTGAACGTGGAACTGATACCTTGCCTGATGTTCCGTCTGAGGAAATTAACTTCGTGATTACTGGTAACGACAGACCAGGCATTGTACAAGAGCTAGCCAGCGTTATTCGTCACAAAGGGGCGAATATCACTCACCTAAATTCAAAACAACAAAGTGCACCTAACTGGGGCGTGCCAATTTTTAGTGCTGTTGCGACCGTTGCTTTGCCAATAGGCATGAACAAAGACGAAGTGATCAACGCACTTGAGTCTATTACCACAGATCTAATTGTTGATATTGAGGATGCTTAAACCAAGTACCACTTCTACAACTAAAGTTAGATTAAGCGTGTCACAAAACTGACACGCTTGTCATACTTGTGTCATCTGCATCCTCTACATTCTAACTAGCTATAAACGTTGGAAAACCAGATGAACGCATCACATTCTTCTTCTCAAGCCGTTAATTACTTTGCCAAAGAGCTAAGTTGGCTGTCTTTTAATGAACGCGTGCTGCAAGAAGCCAAAGACAAATCGAACCCGATTATTGAGCGCATGCGCTTTTTAGGTATTTACTCAAACAACATGGATGAGTTTTTCCGTGTTCGTGTTGCCGATGTAAAACGCCGCATATTACTTAATAAAATTCCTGATGCGAACTTTGAAGAAGACGAAATATTACTTCATCAGATCCAAAGTAAAGTGCTCCAACTTGGTAAAAAGTTTAACCAAATTCATAAAGATATTTTAAATGACTTAAACGAGCACAATATTCATGTTGAACAACCAGAAGAGTTGTCTGAATTTCATTTGAGTTGGCTGAAAAAATTCTTCCACGACAATGTGCTACAACACATATTGCCGATTTTACTCTCTGAAAAGAAAGACTACTCAGATCAAATCAACGACACCATGACCTATTTATTTGTCGAGATGACCAATCAAAAAAGTCATTATGCCATGATGGAAGTACCCACTGACCGCGTATCTCGCTTTGTTATTTTGCCACCAGAGAAAACACGCCGTCACAAAACCATAGTGATGCTTGATGACATCATCGCCTACTTTATTCGCGATGTGTTTAGCAGCTTTTTTAGCTTTGATGATATTCAATGCTACGCCATCAAACTCACCCGTGATGCCGAGTACAATTTGGATGATGAGCTAGAAGAAGGCTTGCTTGATAAAATGTCAAAGGGTCTTAAGCAACGTATTTCTGCTGAGCCTGTACGCCTTGTTTATGACGAGAGCATGCCAGCTGAAATGCTTAAAGTGATGAAAAAGCGCCTTAATATTAGTCAACATGATGCATTGATCCCCGGCGGTCGTTACCGTAACTTCCGCGATTTTATTGCGTTTCCGAATGTTGGCCGTCAGTATTTAGAAAACAAACCACTGCCTGCATTACAAAGCACAGCTTTTAACAATCACTCGAGTGTGTTTGATGCCATCTCTGAGCAAGATGTTTTACTGTATTACCCTTATCACACCTTTAACCATTTACTTGAGTTTGTACGCCAAGCCGCTTTTGACCCTGATGTTACCCAAATTAAGGTCAATATTTATCGCGTTGCGAGTCAATCTCGTCTTATCTCTACACTTATTAATGCAGCAAAAAATGGCAAACATGTCACCGTAATGGTTGAGCTGAAAGCGCGCTTTGATGAACAAAACAATATTGAATGGGCAAAAACTCTGAGTAATGCCGGTATTAAAGTAATCTTTGGTATTCCTGCATTGAAAGTGCACAGCAAGTTATGCGTTATTCATCGTAAAGAAAAGAACAACATCGTGAAATATGCCCATATAGGCACGGGTAACTTCCATGAGAAAACTGCCAAAATTTATACTGACTTTAGTTTATTTACCAGACATGAAGGTATTAGCGAAGAGTGCGATAGCGTTTTTAGATTCATCGAAAGTAGCTATAAACCATTTCAGTTTGATCACTTGATGCTATCACCAGTCAACGCACGACAAACTATTATGTCGCTAATTGATGCTGAAATAACCAATGTAGAGCATGGTAAGGCTGGCAAAATTACGCTAAAAATAAACAATCTTGTTGATAAAGAGCTGGTTGATCACCTCTATTTTGCCGCAAGACGCGGCGTGAAAATTCGCATTATTGTGCGTGGCATGTGTTCGTTAGTGCCCTCTGCCGTGAACGATAACATTCGTATTATTAGTATTGTTGACCGCTTTTTAGAGCACCCTCGGGTGATGGTGTTTCATAATAATGGCGAAGAAAAAGTGTATATTTCATCAGCGGATTGGATGACCCGAAATCTTGATCACCGTGTTGAAGTCGCCACACCGATTTATGATGAAAAATTAAAACAGCTTATTATTGATATTCTTGAGCTACAGTTTAAAGATAGATCAAAAGCGCGCATAATCGATAGCGAACAAAAAAACAGCTATGTGCGCCGTGGCAATCGTAAAAAAATTCGCTCGCAAATTGCCATTTATGACCACCTTAAGAAATGGGAAAGTAACTATAATAATGAATGATTATCCCTCAATTGCTGCCGTTGATTTAGGCTCAAACAGTTTTCATTTAGTGGTGGCAAGAGAGGTCGATGGCTCTTTGCAAATCTTACACAAAGAAAAGCAGCGCGTTTATTTAGCTGATGGTTTAGATGATAAAAATCACTTAAGCCAAGAAGCTATAGAGCGCGCGCTGGCGATTCTTAAGCAGTTTGCTACTACCTTACAGGACTTTCCCCTTGAGAATGTCAAAGTGGCGGCAACTTACACATTACGCCGCGCGAAAAATATTCATTCGTTCTTAACGCAAGCAAGTAAGGTGTTTCCTTACCCGATTGAAGTTATATCAGGGCAAGAAGAAGCACGTTTAATTTACCAAGGTGTTGCCCATTATATTCATCACGATGAAAACCGCTTAGTTATTGATATCGGTGGCGGCAGTACTGAACTCATCATTGGTAAACACTTTAAGCACAAGTTACTTGCTAGTCGCAACATGGGCTGTGTTAGCTATACCAAGCAGTATTTTGCAGATGGACAAATCACTGCTAAGCGCTTTGCCAAAGCAGAAGTTCGCGCAGAACAAGAACTCGAAGTAATTTTTGCTAATTACTTATCGGCTGGCTGGCAATCTGTGGTGGGAACATCAGGCACAATTAAATCTATCCTTGCCATGATCAATGCCAATGATGCAGAGCAAGAGCTAATTACTTTAGAGCGGCTATTAGAACTAAAAACCCAGTTTATTGCAGCTAAACAAATACAAGCGCTGCAAATTGAAGGTCTTACGCCTGAGCGGCAAGTGAGTATTTGTGGTGGTTTAGCCATTTTAATCGCGGTATTTAGGCTGTTTAAAATCGAAGCGATGCAGTACAGCGACTTTTCACTGCGTGAAGGCCTGCTTCATGAAATGCAGCAAAAGCTCGCCCATAAGGATATTCGCACAAATACCATAGAGAATTTATCTGAACGTAACGCCATAGATAAAGAGCATGCTAATCGTGTCTCGACAACTGCAAAGTGGCTGTTTGAACAAGTAAGAGAGACATGGCATCTGACCGACTCAGATTACATAAATTTATTGGATTGGGCTGCGCAGCTGCATGAAATTGGCTTAGGGGTTAATTCATCAGGGATACATAAGCACAGCGCGTATATCGTGGCGAATAGCCAATTACCTGGCTTTACGCAGCAACAACAAACCTTGCTTAGTTGCATGATCCGTTTTTATCGGAAAAAGATCCGCTTAGAAGAGTTTCCTACACTGCATACCATGCAGCATTATGAAATATTGCAACTTATTGTGATTTTGCGCTTAGCGGTACTACTGAATCAAAAGCGTATTACCGATCAAGGTTTTAAACTTGAGGTAACAGCCAAGCAAAATAGTATGTTCTTAAAGTTTCACAATAAGTGGCTTAAAGAACATACCTTGCTTTTAGCTGACTTACAGCAAGAGCAAAAATACCTTAAAAAAGTCGGCTTCTTACTCGATTTTCATTAAGCTGATTAATAGATTAATAGATTAATCGATTACATATCCATATGACGGTTTGAGCTTTGCATCATTTGCTTAAGGCCTTGATGTTCAAGCTCAAGTAAACGTTCGAGCTTTTCTTTGCTTTGCTCTGTATCAGCTCGCGATACCAAGTACTCGTATAAGTCGATGACTTTTTGGTGTTGCGTGGTTAAGTAAACCTGAATCGCCTTTTCATCAATTTGCTGATCTGTGCTGATATCGTTAAAAGTAATTAGCTCTGGGTTTTCAGCAAAATACTCATAGCAATAGGTATCAAGCGTGTTTATTTCTGTAATGGCTTTAAAGCCAACGAGATCTTCTGCTAGTTTCTTCTCATATTGCAGGTAATAATCCACCAGCATTTGATTATGCTCGTCCAGTAAGTCTTTAACACTGTGGAAATTGGCTGCCATTTGAGTATGAAATAACACGGTCCAATCATAAACTTGTTGTATTGTTTTAACTTGCATGTGCATTCCTTATTAAAATCAATTTAATATGACTTTGCATAAATCACACCAGCAATAAACAAACCAATTATCAATAAGTTAAAAATAAAATGTGTAACTTGCAGCCAGTAAAAGCGTACAAGTTACACACTGACTGTAAAATTTATAGGTGGCGTTTACGCCATATAAAGTAAAGCGCAGGTAGCACAAGTAGTGTTAAAACTATGGCACTGAGCATCCCACCGACCATAGGCGCGGCTATTCTGCTCATCACCTCACTGCCCGTTCCAGTGCCATAAAGCACTGGCAGTAACCCTATGATAATAGTGGCAACTGTCATCATCACTGGTCTAACCCGAAGGCCTGCACCATTGATGATTGCTTGGCGCAGCTCTGTAACCGTAAACTGTGCTGATTGCGCTTTGGTATCTTGATAAGCTTGGTTGAGATAAACCAGCATGATCACGCCAATTTCCACAGCAACCCCAGCTAAGGCAATAAAACCAACCCCAACAGCAACCGAGAAGTTAAAGCCTTCAAGGTACATCAGCCAAATACCGCCTATCATAGCAAGCGGTAAGGTCAGCATGATCATTGCCACCTCAATAAAGCTTCTAAAATTGAGGTATAACAGCACCACAATAATTGCCAAGGTAAGTGGCAATACATAACTGAGTTTAGCTTTTGCGCGCTCCATGTATTCATATTGCCCCGCCCACGTAATTGAGTAACCAGCAGGTAGCTCGAGTTGCTCATGCAGCGCTTGTTGCGCACGCTCAACATAACTGCCGATATCACTGCCTTCAATGTCGATTAAGCTCCAGCCATTAATACGTGCATTTTCACTTTTAATACCCGGCGGGCCATCTTCGATAAAGACATGGGCAACATCAGCCAATGCGATACGCTGTCCGTTTGGTGTCACTATCGGTAACAACTTAAGCTCTTCTGGCGAGTCGCGATAATCTTGCGGGTAGCGCAAGTTAACTGGGTAACGCTCTTGCCCTTCAACCGTTTCGGTCACATTCATACCACCGATAGCGGTGGCAACTACCTGTTGCACATCAGCAATGTTCAAACCGTACCGTGCTGCTTTTTCACGGTTGATATCAACTTTGATGTAGCGACCACCGGCAACGCGCTCTGAGTACACCGACGCTGTGCCTGGTAAATCTTTTAAGATGACTTCTATTTGCTCACCGATTTTTTGAATTTCACTTAGCTTTGGCCCTGCAACTTTGATCCCCACAGGCGTTTTTATACCAGTCGCCAGCATGTCGATTCGGGTTTTGATTGGCATCACCCACGCATTGGTGAGCCCAGGGAACTTAACCAGATTATCGAGCTCTTTCTTCAGTTTCTCGGTTGTCATGCCCTCGCGCCACTGTGACTTTGGCTTTAACTGAATAAAGGTTTCGATCATGGTGAGCGGCGCAGGATCTGTGGCAGTGTCTGCACGACCTACCTTACCAAATACCGACTCAACTTCTGGCACACTGGCAATTAGCTTATCGGTCTGTTGTAAGATTTCACGGGCCTTACCAATTGAAATGCCTGGGTAAGTAGTAGGCATATACATTAAGTCGCCCTCATCAAGGGGAGGAATAAACTCACTGCCAATTTTATTAACCGGATAAAAGCCGATAGCAGCCAACACCAAGGCCAGTACTAATGTTGTTTTCGGCGCTTTTAACACCGCACTTAATAAAGGTTTATAGGCTGCCACCAATAAGCGGTTTACAGGGTTTTTCTGCTCAGAAATAACCCTACCGCGAATGAAGTAGCCCATTAATACCGGCACCAGTGTAATCGCTAAACCCGCCGAAGCTGCCATCGCATAGGTTTTTGTATAAGCCAGTGGCGAGAACATGCGTCCTTCTTGTGCTTCAAGAATAAACACGGGCATAAAGCTGACTGTAATTATCAATAAACTAAAGAATAACGCAGGCCCGACTTCTGCGGCTGAGTCCATCACCACTTGCCAGCGATTCTCGTCGGTCAGTGGGGTTTTCTCCATATGCTTGTGCATATTTTCTATCATCACGATAGCACCATCGGTCATTGCACCAATAGCAATCGCTATCCCGCCAAGCGACATGATATTGGCGTTTATACCTTGCCAATACATCACCACAAAAGCCGTTAAAATGCCCATTGGCAACGTGATAATGGCTACGATCGATGAACGTATATGGAATAAAAACACCACACATACTAAGGCCACGACAATTAATTCTTCAATTAACTTTGAGCTTAAGTTATCAAGCGCTTGGGTAATAAGGTTTGAGCGGTCGTACACAGGGATGATTTCAACCCCCTCAGGCAGACCTTTTTTGAGCGACTCTAGCTTTTGTTTTACTAGTTTGATGGTTGCTTCGGCGTTTTCTCCAAAACGCATCACCACTACACCACCTGTTACTTCGCCCTCGCCGTTAAGCTCGGCAATACCACGGCGCATTTGCGGCCCAAGTTTTATATCGGCCACATCACGTAATTGCAGTGGCGTGCCATTGGAGTTAGTACCCAGCGGAATGGCCTCTAAATCGGCGACACTTTTAATATAACCTGTGCTCGATACCATGTATTCGGCTTCAGCCATTTCGACCACTGAGGCACCGCGCTCTTGGTTACCTTGCTTAATTGCTGTTTGAATTAAACTTAGCGGAATACCATAAGCACGCAATTTATCGGGGTCGACATTAACCTGATACTGCTTAACCATACCGCCAACAGACGCTACTTCTGATACGCCCGGCACCGTTTGCAGCTCAAACTTTAAAAACCAATCTTGCAAGCTTCGTAGCTGGCTAATATCGTGCTTACCAGTTTTATCCACCAGCGCATACAAGTAAATCCAGCCTACCCCTGTTGCATCAGGGCCAAGTTCAGGCCTCGCTGAATCCGGTAAGCGAGCACTTACTTGACTCAAATATTCTTGCACCCGACTACGGGCCCAGTAAAGGTCGGTGTCTTCGTTGAAAATAACGTATACATAAGAGTCACCAAAAAACGAAAAACCCCTTACCGTTTCAGCACCCGGCACCGACAACATGGCTGTAGTGATAGGAAACGTTACTTGGTCTTGCACCACTTGTGGCGCTTGTCCTGGGTAAGATGTTTTTACAATAACCTGTATATCAGATAAGTCAGGCAAGGCATCAACTGGGGTATTCTTTAAAGAAAACATCCCAAAACCTGCCAACATTAAAGACAGCAGTAATACAAAGAAGCGATTACCGACTGACCAACGGATCACGGCAGCTATCATTGCATTTCTCCTTGCATAGGGTGGCTCATGGTCATGATGTCAAAAATCACAAACTCACCGTCCACCAATTTAAAGGTAAAATGCACTTCATCATCGCTTTGTAAACTAGACATATCGATGCGCGGCGAAAAGTGAAACTCCATAGTTGCAGCCCCGCGCCCCCACTTAGGGATGGCTTCGCGACTAATCACGGCAGTACGGGCTTCGCGATCAATGCTGTTGATCACGCCATTCACCATTGCGCTCTCGCTATCTGGTTCTTGCATACGCATAAAGTCAGAACTCTTACTTGATTCGGAATCTATTAAGAACTGCGCTGAAACCACAACGATATCGTCTTTCAATAAGCCTGATAAAATTTCGACATCATGATTATCACTACGGCCTAGCGTCACAGCCACTGACTTAAAGCGCCCTTCACCTAAATCAATCACGACACGGTCTTGGCTACCGGTGCGGATCACCGCTTCTTTGGCTATCACTAATTGCGGCTCAGTTGGCTTAGTAGTAATGCTCACTTCAGCAAACATATTCGGTTTGAGTAAGCCATCTTGGTTAGCAAAGCGTAAACGCACGCGCAGGGTACGGTTTTTCTCATCAAGGGTTGGATAAATATAATCGACATTGCCTTGCCAGCGTTTGCCCGGTAAGTAGTCTAAGCTCATCGTCACTGGCAAGCCTTTATGAATAAGCCCTGCTTGGCGCTCAAAAACTTCAGCCTCAACCCAAACCTCTTCTAGGTGAGCAATACTCATCATGGTTGTGCCTGGTTTCACAAAGAAACCTTCGCGGATATTTAGCTCATCCAATACGCCACTTTGCTTGGCATAAAAGGTAATGTTCTGTCTGACCTTTTGGCTTTGCTCTAATCGCACAATAAAATCGTCAGAAACATTCAGTGAGGCTAAGCGTGCTTTTGCCGCACGTATAAGCACTGCATTGTTACGTTTAAGGGCAAGCAGTAGCTCTTCTTGCGCATTTACTAGCTGGGGAGAATACAAGGTATAAAGTGGCTCGCCTTGCTTAACTTGGTCACCCGCGGCTTTTACATATAAGGTTTCTATCCAACCTTCGACACGAGGGTGAATATGCACGAGTTGGTCTTGGTCGTATTGCACATAACCAACCGTATCAACCGTCGTTTGTAATGATTTAAACCGTACGGGCGCTGTTCTTACCCCTAAATTATTAACGACCGCCGGTGAAACTCTCACAGTTCCCGGGCTGTCTTCAGCGCTACTTTGCTCTTCATAAACGGGCACTAATTCCATACCCATTGGTGATAACCCCGGTTCATCACGGCGGTAATTACTGTCCATGGGCGCCACCCAATATAGCGGCTTTTTCTCAGCGCTTGGAATAGCTCCATGATCTGGCTCAGCTAGTTTATTTACAGCTGTTGCCAATGCCGCGCCTACCGCCAAGGCGATAACTAATTTCACTGTGTTATTCATTGCTAGCTCCTTGGCTTTGTGCTGCATTTATTTGGTTATCTTTTGCTGCTGCGTAATAATTAAGGCGAGCGAGGGTTATTTGTTTATCAATTTCGATATTCAACGCATCAATTTTTGCGTTAAGTTCGCTAATGCGAGCACGCATCACTTCTGAAAAGTCACCATCATCATTGGTGTAAGCATTTAACGTCGCCTCCGCTTGCTCTGCCATTTGCGGTAATAGCTGCTGTTGATACAGTGCTTTGCGCTGAGCAAGTCGGCTTAGTTGGCTAAGCTCTTTAAAATACTGACCTTGCAGTTTCTGTAGAGTAATAAGCTTGTTGGTTTTTACCGCCTCGGCATTAGCTATTGCGGCATTAACTTGTTGATCTTGACGGTTATCAGTAAACAGCGGTAAATCAATACTCACCCCTATAGAGAATAAGTCAGCGCGAGAGTCACCCATCGGGGTATCATCACGATAGCCATAGCCTAGGTTCATACCAAATTGCGGCTTATACGCCTCTTTAGCCACTTGCACTTGGGTGTTTTTGGCACGCATAGCATGATCAATAGCGATAATTGCCGGGTGGCTCATCAGCACTTCAGTCACCCCCGATGATGCAAGCTCTTGATAAGCCATGACTGCGGCCACCTTGGTGTTTTCATCGCTCACTGCACCGTTTAGCATTTCAATAGGTAGCCATTGTGCTAGTCGCTTTTTGGCACTATCAAACTGTTGCTCTAACATCACCAGCTTATCTTCAAGCCGAGTCAGCTCTAGCTGGGCGCGAATAATATCCTGCTGGCGAGTCGCACCAAGTGTATTGGCATAGCTTGCTTCTGTAATATCAATAAGTTGATTAAATAAGGCTTTATCTTGGTTGATCAGTTGAATGCTTTTTTGTGCGCGATAGGCATTTAGCCATGCTTCGCTAACAATAGCTTTAACCTGTGCTTGGCGGTCTGCTCTAAGCCAAGGGTATTGCTCAGCCGATTGTTTTAAAGCTTGTTGCTGTAAGGCAAGACTATCACCTCGGCTAAATTGTTGTGACAAGCCCACTTTGAATTGCGTCATACCCTCTTGGTCAAAGGCAAAGCCATCGGTTGGTAAGTTCATGAGTCCAACGGTTAACACTGGATCCGGCAAGGTACCTGCCGCAATGCTTTGCGCTTCTATCGCCTGTTGCTGGTATTTATTTGCCTGTAACCAAGGCTCGTGAGTCAATGCATAATCAATCACCTGATTGAGTGCCAACGGCTCTGCTTTCACTAAACTTGAGGTTATCAATACTGCGCCTAGAGAAAGCGCCTTAATCAATTTGCTGTGAATCATCACATGCTCCAAAAATCTTAAAAACGGTTAAAAATAATAGATTTTGGGTGCAGAATGAGGTGTATTTCAGCGTTTTACTGAATTTTAGACAGACCTATCCTGCTTAAGCAGTAATAGGTGGACGATATAAAGAACTGACGTGAAAACTAAGCTGGCTGGCGCCTAACATGGTGACTTTTTCTGATTGCTTTATTGATTTAACAACTAAATCATTTAACGGCAGGAGTGAGTGAGCTGTACAGGCATTGAACGGACACGCACAATCGCTGTTATCCAATACGTCTTCATGGCAACAATCCATATCACTCATGTCGCTGTCAGCATTCATATTAGCATGATGATCCATTTGCATGCTGGCATGTGGCATATCACATACCATAGCAACAGACGCAACTGACTGACCCACAAAAGTGAGCAGCATCATAGCTATCAGTAAGTAGCTTGAAAGTCGCGTCATCATCATACCTTAAAAATTAAGTGCCCAAATTGTAGCCCGAAATTTACGAACTCGACAAGGGTTTATCTATTTTTATGCTACTGCTGGCAGCAATAGCAAACAAGCAATAACCTGTAAAATACCAAAATCCATCACCCAATTCAGCATGCATTTTTATCAACTCGCCCATTTGCCCATCGGCATTACCTGCTAAATAAGACACGATCAATGCAATCACAAACACATCGACCATGCTCCATTTACTTAGGCCTTGTATGAGTTGACCGAGCAAATACTTAAACCTATTCACTGGTAAGAAACAATAAAGCAATTGCATCAGGAGTTTTAAGGTGGGAATGACAATCGAGAACACTGCTACAAGCGCGGCAACAAGGTAGTTTTTGTTATTAGCAAGCTCATTCACGGTGCCCCAAATGCTGCGTGTTTTTTTGTAGGCATCGATTTCTCCTTCAAGCTTATCAAGCCCCAGCATGCTTGATGCCATCATTAACACGCTACGGGTATTGCGATCGCCTTCATCGGCAATCATTTCAATACCTGTTTTGGCAAGCTTAGATTTATCAATTTTTCCTTCAAGGGTGAGCACTGGCTGGGTTACACCGGGAATAAGTAACACTAAGGCAATTAAAATAGCCAGTATAGGAAAAACAACACGCATTAGTTACAAACCTTTTTAATACTCAGAGTCTGCATCATAACGAACTCTGCGCTCCTAGTCTGTAACCGATGATAAGCTTGCGAATACTTCATCTGCGTATGCGCGGGCATCATACATAGCTTGAAAAACCACATCCATTTTTGAGGCTGGGCGGATCATCTTGAGTAGTTCAAGGGCTGTGTGCCACTGCTCTTCTTCCATTGCTTTAGCAAGTTGTAAGCTCGCCCCTTGCATGCCATTAAAGTTTAACAGTGCACTCGAAAGCTCACTACCCAATGAAAACTCTTTGGCAATGATATTAAGCTCCATATCTAAAATAGCGTCTAAAACAGAGAGTAAGCCGACTAAATAGCCTTGTTCAGCTAGGTCTTTACCGCCGGGTTCAAGCATCAAAGCAATAAATTTAGCTCTTGTTAAACCAAGTTTAGTTAGCTCTTGCGGTTTGTCATTGCCTAATTCGCTTAGCGCTAATACCCGCACAAATTGTCTAATCGCATCTTCACCAAGGTAAATAACCGCTTGTGAAATCGAACGAATTGTTTGCCGGCTATTACTTATACGCGCATTAACTAATTTTAAAATGCGTGCAGTAAGGCCAATATCTTTAGCAACACGTTGTTGAATTGCATCAAAATTTAAATCTGTTTGCGCAGTACAGTTAAGTAATTCAAGCACAGCAATTTTTGATGGTTCAACATTACCAAAACTCAAAAGCTCCGGCTTAGCAAAAAAGTAGCCCTGAAACAGGTCGCAACCTGCTGCTTTTAGTTGTTGAAAGTCTTCATAATTTTCAATGCGTTCCACTATGATAGTGGTTTCTGGGAAGCTGCGTTTAAGCTTTTTGATCATCATGTTGGTTTTGATAATCGGCTGCGTAACTTCAAGCTTAATAAAATCCATCAAAGGCAAAATATCTTGCCATTTCTCTGTGCCATCATAATCATCAAGCGCGAACAAATAGCCTTCTTGTTTTAATTGTTTAACGCGGTTCACTACTTTTGGAATGCTAGTAGCCCGCTCCACTATTTCGATAACCGCACTGCGTGGCTGCAACAGCTTAGGAAAGTCATCCAAAATAGCGTCAGTCGATAGATTGATAAACGCAGGTTGAAAACCTGTTAGCTTCTCGAGTCCCATCAACATTAACGCGTTAAAAAACAGCCGCCCCGTTGCTTGGCCATCACTCGTTCCTACCGGAAAGACATTATCGCTCGATTCTCTATACAATAATTCGTAAGCATATAAACTTCTATCAGCATTAAATATTGGCTGCCGGGCTATATACTGAGTCATGCTCTGACTTTTATTACCTTCCATACTTAATTCTGACATTCAACTTCTCACTAAAATGTGGCTAACTCCACATTACTATTGTTATAAGTATAGTGAAAGATGTTTGCCTTGCTAAAAAACAAAAACCCAACCAAACTAGGTACATGAAAACGAATTCAATCAGACCATTGCGCTTCTCTAACTCGATTTTCTTACTGTTACTTTTTCTTACTCAAGCAGTTTTGGCTGAGCAGCAGCCTGTACTGAAATATAATGTAACCGGCTCTGGGAACTACTATCCTTATTATATTGATGACAAAAGCAATCCAGGGATCCTCCCCGAACTGATCAAGCAAGTTATGCAGCTTGCTGATGTTCAAGTAAAGCATGTCGAGCTTCCTGCAAAACGAACCGTCAAATACCTTCACCAAGGGAATATTGATTTTGATGTCATAAGCCCCGAGTGGCTGAGCCAGACAGAAAAACAAAACCGAAAATTTAGTTACTCAGACACCCTGTTTGCAGTTGAGGAGTATCTCGTGAGTTTAAAAAGCTCGGTGGCTCAATGGCAGCAACTCAACAGTATTCGTAATCAACCCGTAGGGACTGTTTTAGGCTATTACTATTATGACGATAACCGCTTTAAACGGGTTGATTTTCACTCTGAACAACAACTCATTCAGGCACTAAAAATACACCGAATTGAGGTCGTCATAATAGATAAACTGCCAGCATTATATTGGGCTGAGCAATTTGATGCTGATATCAGTTTTGGCGCATTACACTCGCTAGGCAACCTAAAAATTCGCCTGCGCAGTGAACATCAATCATTGTTACCAAAAATAAATGCAGCAATCAAAGAACTTAAAAATTCTGGCAGCTTAGATGCCATAATCAATAAATACACAAAAACTATACCCCTATAATAACTAGGGATATTCCGCTTCAGTCCCTCTTTTGCTATAATGCGCGCTGTTTTTCTTACCTTGTAAACTTAAAAGAGCCTCCTATGAGCATTGAACAAGCCCTAATCGAACGCAGTAATAACCAATGTGAACTTTGTGCCGCTACAGATAACCTATCTGTATACGAAGTGCCGCCTGTTACAGAGGCTCATTCTGATAAATGCATTTATGTCTGCCAAACTTGTAAAGATCAAATCGAAAACAATGCTGATTTAACTGCAAACCATTGGCACTGTTTGAATGACAGTATGTGGAGTCAAACTCCAGCGGTACAAGTTGTCGCTTACCGCATGCTGAAACGCTTAGCTACTGATAACGGCTGGGCACAAGATGCACTCGATATGATTTATCTTGAAGAAGACACATTAAAATGGGCGCAAACAGCGCTAGCTGAAGATGACGACATTAAACACATCGACAGTAATGGTGTTGTGCTGCAGGCGGGTGATACAGTGACACTTATTAAAGATCTTGATGTGAAAGGCAGCAGCCTTGTTGCTAAGCGTGGCACAGCAGTAAGAAACATTGGCTTAACGAGCAACCCAGAACACATTGAAGGCCGTGTTGATGGTCAACGTATTGTTATTCTTACCAAATACGTGAAAAAATAACGTTTATTCTTATGCGCTTTATGTTCTTAAAGCGATTCGTTATTACGAAAATGGGCTTAGTGCCCATTTTTTGTTAATTAAGCTATGATTAAGACAGCGAACTTTATGCTAGGCAATTAAATATGATGCATAACCCTAAACGCAAGGAAAATAATCATGGCTTCGGATACCTTTTCATCTTTCAAACGCGCTTCTCTATGCAGTTTAATGATCTTAGGGAGCAGCTTGGTTTTAACAGGCTGTGGTGAAGACTCTAGTGCACCACAAGCTGAGCAATCATCAATGAAAACCCTGAATACTCAAATCACCTATTTAGATCGTAGTATGCTACCTCCGGGTTCAGTATTAAAAGTACAGCTCGCTGATGTTTCTAAAATGGATGTCAAGGCTGAAGTAATTAGCGAACAAGAAATCCAATTAGATGGTGCACCACCATATGATGTAGCACTTGAATATGACGAAAGCAAAATTGCTGACCGTCACCGCTACAGTGTAAGTGCACGCATTGAGAATCAAGGTAAATTACTTTACATCAGCACTACTCACAATAATCCATTTGCCGAAGATGCCGCTGGCGATCTGTACAAGGTAACGGTGACTAAAGTATCAGCGAAAAAGCCAGACGTGACTTTGACCAATACCTATTGGAAAGCAGTTACCATCAGCGGTGAGGCTATCACCGTTGAAAATAAAGAACCTTTCGTACAGTTTAAAGACGATGGTTCAACCAATGGTCACTTAGGTTGTAATAACTTCTCAGGTAGTTACGAGGTTAATGAGCAGGCGCTCACATTCAAGCCATTAGCAAGCACCAAAAAAATGTGTGTATCACAAATGGATATTGAAGCGGCCATGTCGGCAGCACTTGCAGCCACGGCTAAGTACTCAATCAATGGTGAGCAGTTAACCTTGTTAGATGATAGTGATGAGCCACTTGCGACCTTCGCAGCGACTTATATGAATTAACAACAGTTAAATTAACAACGCCCAGCAATTGCTGGGCGTTTTTGTATTGAAGAAATTACTCTTCAACTAATTGTTCACTGCGATAAAAACCACTGCTATCGCTTAGTATGGAAACAAGTTCTGGTAATACAGCATCCATCGTTTGCTTTAATTTCCATGGCGGGTTGATCACTATCATACCCGATGCAGTCATACCATGAACGTCGGTATCGGCCTCTGTTGCAAGCTCGAAAAGCTGAATGTTACGCATACCCGATGCGATTAAACCCGCCTCCATTCTGTCAATTCGTTCACGGTCTACAACCGGATACCAAATCATGTACGTCCCCGTAGCAAAGCGTTTATGCGCCTTAACAAGAGTATTAACGACCGTATCGTAATCGTTTTTTATTTCGTAAGGAGGGTCAATAAGCACGCAAGCTCGACGTGATGCTGGTGGTAATAAACCAATTAAGCCTTGAAAGCCGTTTTCACCACGTACGCGAATAGAACGCTTACCTTTCATGTTGTCTTGCAGTAACTGTAAGTCACGTGGATGCAACTCAAAGAACCAACCGTTATCTTGGCGACGTAAAAAGTGCTCTGCAATTTTTGGCGAACCTGGGTAAAAATCTAAATTACCATTTGAATTAAATGATTTAATCAGCTCAATATACTCATTAAGTGCATCATGCTCACTGTTGTGCCGCCAAAGCTTAGCAATCCCATCTAAATACTCTTGTGTTTTTTGTGCATCACTGCCTGCAAGTTCAAAAAAGCCAGCACCTGAGTGGGTGTCCACATAATCAAGTGGTTTGTCTTTAATTGTTTGGTATTTAAGAACTTCAGCTAGAACAAGATGTTTTAGAACATCAGCAGGGTTACCTGCATGAAAAGAGTGTCGATAACTAAGCATATTTATAAGTCGCCAAATGCAAAACTGCATTAAAAATGAATAGCCATATTGTACATGATAAACAGAAAATGATCCTAGCATCTGGCGCTTTGGTGAATCATAAATGAATAAAAAAGCCGCTACGCTGAATTACACCTTAATAATAAATAAAAATCCTCTAAAACGGCCGTAAATGCTGGCATATCAAGACACTTTCCTTTACATTTGCATGACAATAATCACAGTTTTATGAGCGCATCTATGAATAACGAAACTCTTTCCCAACTCGAACAACTGATCGACAAATTAATCCTTCGCAACAGCGAACTTGAAAGTGAAGTTAAAAGCTTACAAGAACAAACCGCTAAGCTTTTAGATGAGAACGAAACTCTGCAACTAGAAGTACTCGAAAACGAAGAGAAACAAAAAGATACAAGCAGCACATTGACTGGCCTGCTTGAGAAATTACAAAGCGTTCAACAGGCTAGCTAATGAGCAGCCCACAAAGTCAGCGGGTCACCGTAGAGCTACTAGGTAAAGAACATGAGTTTTCTTGCCCTCCAGGGCAAGAGCATGCCCTAGTTGCTGCTGCACAAAATTTGAATGACTTAGTGGAGCAAATGAAACAACGCTCATCGGTTCGCAATGACCAAAAAGCGTTGCTGATGGCAGCATTACATCTAAGTCATGAATTGCTTGAAGTAAAATCGCAACAAGCAGAACAAGAGCAACAACATGACAGCTTAATAGATAAGCTCAGCCAGCACCTTAGTATTTAGAAAAAAGCGCATCTGGCGCTTTTTTTGTTTACAATCAACAGCACTGACACCTATTCGAGCGAAACACCATGCGATTTTGTGCTTTTTTAATCTGTCTTTTCGTAAGTTATAGCGCCAAAGCAAGCGTTAGCTGGCATAGCATCACTCCCGAAATCCAATTTCTACAACAACAAAATAAGCTGCGTTTTTACGATTCGAATCAAGTGCTGATAGAGGGTAAAGAATGTGCCTTAATGTTTGATGCCAGTGGTAACTTTGCCGAAGTAGAAAAGCTCACAGAGCTGCTAAAAAAACGCTTAAAAACACCATTATGTTATTTAGTGGCGAGTCATTATCATGATGATCATCTACTAGGCTTGGCCGTTCTACAGGCTGAGTTCCCTGAAGCTAAGCTCATCGTACATCAGCAAGTAGCGACTGAGTTTGTTGCAATGCAGCAAGCATTGACTGATAAATTAGATGGTTATGAAAAAAGCATTGAACTGAGCTATCAACGCCTTGCCAATCAACCTAAAGATCAGCAAGCAGTTTGGCGCGACAAACTAGAACTTGCTAAAAAACGCTTATTTCGCTGGCGAGAGCTCACCCTGAACCCACCAGCTATTAACATTACTGAATCAACACAGCTAGACCTTGGTAACTACCCCATCGTTATTACACCCTACCAAGCGCATACTAAGGGTGATCTGACCCTTAGTGCCGATCAAGGTCGCGTGCTATTGGGTGGCGATATAGTCGACAGCTTACCCTACCCAGGACATGGCTCGTTTTCTAGCTGGATAAGTGCGCTGCAAGATATTCAAAAAAATACCACACTGACAACTATTTTACCGGGTCACGGTAAGCCACTGACACCTGCTGAACTTGCACTCCCTTTAAGGTTTTTAAAAACCATTCAAGAGATGACAAACTCCTCACCAGATAAGCCCGTTAGTGAATTAATTCCGCTTTTTCCTACTGAGATAAAACAGCAATACCAGCTAGATGAAGTGGGTGAAAGAGCGTTTTCTATGTTTTTAGAAGCTGGACTTAAACAAAGCAAATTGTCAAAATAGGGCTAAAATAGTAAAAGGATTTTATTATATGGCTCAAGTAAGTTTGAAATATTTACTTTTGCTGAGCTTGTTTATTGGCTTACAAGGATGCCAACTAACTCAGCAAGAAACAGAACAGCAACGGGCAAGGCCGGAGATTTTTAGCCATTACGAGCCCGATTTAACAACCCAACAAGCACCTAGTGAGTTTGTCGATTCAACAGCTGTTGAACCTCGCCCTATTGCTGCGCCCATAGCAGTCAATAATATTCCACTAGCAAAGCCTCGCGCGAAAGATCTATGGCAGCATATCGCCAACAATTTAACGCTGGTATTTCAAACCAATAAACATACATCTGCACGAGTAAAATGGTATTTAAAACAACCCAATTACCTAATTAAAGTGAATAAACGTGCTGCACCCTATTTGTACCATATCGTCACACGCATCGAACAACAAAAGCTACCGATGGAATTGGCCTTATTACCCTTTGTTGAAAGTGATTTTAGACCAACAATACGATCATCAGAGCAAGCGGTAGGTGTTTGGCAGCTAGTCGGCGCGACAGCTTATCATTTTGGTGTGCAAAGCGACCAATGGTATGACGGCCGCCAAGACATACTTGCTTCAACCGATGCCGCATTAGCTTATTTAAGTTACTTACATAAACGCTTTAATGGTGATTGGCTGCATGCCCTTGCCGCCTATAACAGTGGTGAAGGACGCGTTAAAAAAGCGATCGAAAAAAATAAAAAGCTTGGCAAGAAAACTGATTATTGGTCGTTATCGTTACCAAAAGAAACCGCTGAATATATTCCTAAACTTTTGGCGCTTAGCTATTTACTAAAGCACCCAGAAAAAGGTTTAAAACGCCCGAAATTAGCGAATAAAGCACTTACCACAGAGTTTGATGTAGGCCAACAATTTGATTTTTCAGTGATCGCTAATTTATCTGGCATCGGCCATAATCAGCTCCATAAATTAAATCCAGGGTATTTAAAAAACCAAAGTTCCCCGAATGGCCCACATACTTTACTTCTGCCAATAGAGCGCCGTACGCTGTTACAAAGCAAACTGTTTCGCAACAATTTTGCTGGAGAATACACAGTACAAAAAGACGATACCCTCTACAGTATTTCAAGGCGTTTTAAAATGTCTGTAAAAGATCTAAAAACTCTCAACGATAAAACAACAAATTTGATTAAGGTAGGTGAACAATTGCGCTTATCACAACCACAAACCATGCCGGAATCATTATTGGTTGATTACAATATCAGTCCCTACCTTGAGCAACATGAAGAAGTCATTTCTACAATCGCTATCGACTATCAGGTTAAACCTGGAGACTCAATTTGGAGTATTAGTCAACTTTATGATGTACCGCATAAAGATATTGCAACGTGGAATAAGCTCAGCGCTACCAGCATTTTAAAACCCGGTACTATTTTAACATTGCACTTACCACAAGCTAAGCCAACTGAGCCACAAGTGCCAGCAAGTGAAACCATGCTGTCAGGGATTGAAAGCTCATTGAAAAAGCCTTGATTGCTCAGCACTTGTGGTTAGCGTAAAATCAGCGCCTATATTTAAATTCTAAAGAGAAATAACATGCAGATCAGTAAAGACGCAGCAGTTGAGTTTCACTACACACTTAGTGAAGCAGGCGAGCAAATCGAATCAAGTAAAGATGGCGAGCCACTTTCATATATCCATGGTACTGAAGGCATGCTTCCTGGTCTTGAGAAAGCCCTTGAAGGTAAAGCGGCTGGCGATAATTTTAGCGTAACACTTGAGCCTAGCGAATCTTACGGCGAGCGCGTTGATAACCTAATTCAACGTATTCCACTTAAGCACTTACAAGGCAACACAAAAGTGTGGAAGCCAGGTATGACTGCTATCGTTCATTCAAATCAAGGTCGTCACCAAGTAACTATCGTTAAAGTAGGTCGTTTCAATGCAGATTGTGACTTAAACCATCCATTTGCAGGTAAAACGCTGACATTTGACGTTGAAGTAATTAATGTTCGCCAAGCGACAGCTGAAGAATTATCTCACGGCCACGTGCACGGTGAAGGCGGTTGTGGCCACAGCCACTAAGGGTAAATAATGACAAACGTTGCAATTGTCACCGGTGGCAGTAAAGGTATTGGCAAAGCGATAGTCGAGCGTTTAGAGCGTGAAGCCTACACAGTTTATAACTTAGATATTACCCCATCAGAGGGCAATTATCGCCACTGTGATGTCAGTGATACTCAGCAAGTGAAGTCGGCTATCGCCGATATTGTTGCAGAAGAGGGTCGTGTCGATGCTTTAATTTCTAATGCGGGTCGTCATTTAAGTGCCAACATTGAAAATACCGACGAAGCAACGTTTGATGCCCTATTTGCGCTCAATGTGAAAGGTGCCTATGCCGCAATTCAAGCTGTATTACCTAGCATGAAAAGTCAGCAAGGCGGCTGTATCGTATTGGTTGCCTCTGATCAGGCAATTATCGGCAAACCAAACTCGTTTGCTTATAACCTGACCAAGCATGCACTGGCTTCAATGGCAAAAACGACAGCGCTGGATTATGCCGCGTTTAACATTCGTGCTAACGCTGTGTGCCCAGGTACAATAGAAACACCACTGTTTCATAATGCGATTGATGCCTACTGTCAGCGCAGTGGTGCAGATAAAGCAGAGATTGTTGCTGAAGAAGCCGCGCTGCAGCCGTTAGGCCGTTTAGGGCAACCCGAAGAAATTGCTGCTTTGGTTAATTTTTTAATAAGCCCAGAAGCGAGCTTTATTACTGGCAGCTTACAAAGTATTGATGGTGGATACACCACGCAATGAGCGACAAAATTATTGACCCTCATGTGCACTTTTTTAACCTCACTGAGGGTCAATACACTTGGCTACAAGGTAGTAATCCCCCCGCTTGGCCAAATCTAGATAAAATTAAAAAGCAAATTGTCGCTTCTGAACTTAAAGCTGCTTGTCCATTTCAACTAGAAGCCTTGGTGCATATTGAAGCTGGCTTTGATAATCAAGCACCAATTAATGAGCTCAATTGGCTTGCAACGCATTTAGACGACATTCCGTATCGCGCAATCAGCTACAGCCCGATTGACGCATCTCCCAAGCAATTTGAAGCGTCACTCAATAAGTTAGAACATCCATCTTTAGTTGGTATTCGCGATATAACAGAAGGTGATGAAGCTAGGCGCTTATTAACTCCCCACTGCCTAGATAATCTAGCTTTTATCGCAGCCGAAAACTTACACTTTGAAGCACAGTTTGAAATTGAAAACATACAGGTAACTGAGCAGCTTATTAAGTATTGCACAGCACTACCATCACTACGTGTGGTGATTAATCATTTAGGCTTTATTAGTGATGAGCAAAGATGGCTTGAAGCAATCATTAAACTCAGCCGCTGCGATAATATCGCGATAAAGTTCTCAGGGTTGGAGTTCACACAAATTGCCACAAACAAACACCTATGGCTGGTTAATAATTTAATTAAGTACTTTGGTGAGCATCGCGTTATGTTTGCCAGTAACTTTCCTGTATGCCAAATAAATACCAGTTACGAAAACTGCTGGCAACACTATCACTCACTGTGCTCACTGCCGAGTTTATGGCATCAACTTAGCTATAAAAACGCCAAACAGTTTTATAAATATAAATAATTTTATAGGTCAATGGCTAAGAAAAACATTAGGCTTTGCTGAAAGCTTGAAAATATACTTCCTCAAGTTATAATCAACCAAAATGGAAACAATATATGGATATAACTATTATGAAGTGCCCCTCTCTAAATAACTTAGAATTCTCCGAAACAAGTAAGCTAGCCATTAAAGAAATTAGATGAGTCAAAGTACTTTCTGATTACTTAGCAACGGTAGCTGTATTTGGTACTTTTGCAAACATTTTCGCAGGAAATGGCCCAATAAAGTCTCACTACAACCTTACTCAAACTGACTTTGATTCGTTTTTAAATGGTGTAAAGCAAATACCACAAATAGGAAACTCTGTTATTCAACGTGAAGCTTTTAAAGCAATGATGAAGTCAAGCAATAATAAAGAACGTTTGTTTTGGAGAGCATTTTTAAAAGGTTGTAAGAATGATTAATATGAGATTATTAAGTTTACTATTCTTATTTAGCTTACTGCATAGTAAAGCTATCTCTGCAGAAAATTTACTAGCTGTCAAACTAAAAACTGATTACACAAATGCTATTAATGACTTTCAAAATAAATCTAAACTTTGTGAAGAAGGGAACGAAGGCTTAGATAAAAATCATTTCCCCAAAGATATGCTTACCAATAAAGATGATCTAAGCATAGTTATTAATTATTTTTATTTTAAGTCTCTTTATAATTGCGTTAAAGAAGAGTTGGTAAACTACTCAATTCAAACAACAAAAGTATTAGCAAAAAATAGCAATGATGAAATTTTAAAGATAAATTATTTAATCATGAATATTCCGCTCTCTTTAGATGAGGCAAGAATTGAATTTAACAAGTTACCCAACTGAACGATTGAAAAAGTAAATAAAATAAATCGACTAGAAAAACCATTTGATATGCTTGAAACTATTGATAATTTAAACCTCTAACAACTAGGTTAAAGCCTGAACCCTGTATAAATTTATAGGGTTCAATAACACATTTTCTTTGAACACTACCACTCACAGCCGAGTT
The DNA here is from genome assembly GCF_005887195.1 of Pseudoalteromonas sp. S1650. Classification (NCBI taxonomy): domain Bacteria; kingdom Pseudomonadati; phylum Pseudomonadota; class Gammaproteobacteria; order Alteromonadales; family Pseudoalteromonadaceae; genus Pseudoalteromonas; species Pseudoalteromonas sp. S1650. Next base: position 53,839 of record NZ_PNDF01000011.1, read on the forward strand.
TATGGCATCAACTTAGCTATAAAAACGCCTACGAAATCTATCTAATTGCTTAAAAACTAGCTATATTCAAATAAGTTAATTTATCTGGAACTCTGTTTTATGTTTAATGCTTTAAAAAAACCTATGGCAAGTAGTGCCTTTATTTGCTCACTGATTTTAGTTGGTTGCGGTGGTTCCGGCAGTTCAGATTCAGACGTAATTGCTAGTGAAGACATCACTTGGACTCAAGGTGTATTTGAGCCATCAAGCAAATTTGATCAACAATGCCAAGCACTCAATGAGAAGCATTGGTTACGAGCTTGGAGTCATGAAACTTATCTGTGGTATGACGAAATAGTTGATCGAGACCCCGCACTAACTGAAGGAGTATTAAATTATTTCGCTTTATTAAAAACTGAAAACACTACAGATTCAGGTGCTAAAAAAGATAATTTCCACAGTAGTTTACCCACAGCTGAATGGCAAGCTCAAAGCCAATCAGGGCAATCTTTTGGTTATGGTTTCAAACTTAGATTGATAAGTGCGGGCGCCCCCCGCCAAGGCATTATTTCCTATACTGAGCCAAACTCTCCTGCATCAAACTTGAATCTTGGCCGAGGATTAGAAGTAATCGAAGTGGATGGTGTCGACTTTGTAAATGCAACGACCCAAGCAGAGGTTGATGTATTGAATGCAGGCCTATTTCCATCTGAGTCCGGCAAAGTTACTTCATTTGTATTTCGAGATATAAATACCAGTGAAATTCGTGAAGTGAGCATGACTGCACAAACTATTACTGGCCAAGCAGTTAGTAACGTTAAAACATTTGCGGATGGTGAAGTGGGTTATTTCCAGTTTAATCGCCATAATGCAGTTGCAGAAAAACCTCTGTACGACGCATTTAACAGCTTAGCAGCAAGTAATGTTAAAGATTTAATTATTGATATGCGTTACAACCCAGGCGGATTCCTTCAAATGGCAAGTCAGGTTGCTTATATGGTGGCAGGCGAGAGTAATACCAGTGGCAAAATATTTGAACAGACTATTTTTAATGATCAACACCCAACTTTTAACCCTATTACTGGGGAGCGCTTAGAGCCTGTTCAGTTTACTAATGAGTTTTTAGGTTTTGCAGACAATCCTGCGATTTCGCCTGGTACTTCGTTACCTTCTCTAAATTTAGAGCGAGTCTTCGTGCTTACAACAGACAGCACCTGCTCAGCAAGTGAAGCTGTGATCAATGGCCTTAGGGGCGCTAATATAGAAGTAATTCAAATAGGCGAAACAACTTGCGGTAAACCCTATGGTTTTTATCCAACTGATAATTGCGATACCACATACTTCAGTATTCAATTTACTGGCGTCAATAATAAAGGGTTTGGTGAGTATGCTGATGGTTTTTCACCACAAAACAGCAACGATAGTGAATTTCAACCTGTAAAAATCCCAGGCTGTGCAATTGCTGATGATTTCACTCACCAACTAGGCGATGAAAATGAAGCAATGCTCAGTGCTGCACTTAGCTATCGAGAGAATGGACGCTGTCCAGTAGCTACTTCAACAGTCAGTGAGCAAGGCTTTGCACCTGCTACTTATAACGATACGCCGCAAGTACGTGATATACGAACTTCAACCTTGCTTCAACAAAGTAAAATATTGAAGCAATAGGAGCGAATCATGAGAGTTCAATTAGCTAGCTTATTAATGCTTTTGACCTTACTAGGCTGTAGTGCTCAAAGCCAAGAGCCTACACCTAAATTGCAACATGCACGGCTTACTGAGCCGCAAAGTGAACTAATAGCGCAAGGCATCGCAAGGTTGATGCACAGCAAGCCAATTGCTGTTGCTGATGATGCTTTTATGAATACCAGTGTGCTTGTCACTGACAGTATGAATGTAATGGATGGGCAAGGTAACCTTATAATGGGCAAGCAACTGTCAATGCCAGAACGCTTTGAGCTACTTATTAAAAACCAAATATGCTTTGTGCGCCATTTAGATAGTAAAGCGACCGAGCCTCTTCCTTTGGTAAAATGCAAACCAGTTGATTAATTCAAAGCTAAAAAGTAGATATAAAAGAAGCCCTTGCGGGCTTTTTTTATAATATGTTGGTGAATATTACTTAATCTCAACACGTTGAGATCGCATTACGACTTCATCATTTAATTCAATACCGATACCTGGCTCTTCTGATACTTGGAAGAAACCATTTTTAGGTTGTGGATCTTGAATACACAATTCACGGTTCCATTTCTTAATCGCGTAGGTGTGATGTTCGTGAATTAAGAAGTTAGGAATCGCAGTTTCTAAGTGTAACGAAGCTGCAGTTGCTACTGGGCCGCCACACACGTGAGCTTGAATACGCACATCAAAGATATCAGCATAATCACACACTTTCTTAGTTTCAGTGAAACCACCACACAAGCCTAAGTCTGGCTGTAGCACATCAATACTTTGATCTTCTAAGTATGGACGCACCCCCCAGCGGTTATACAAACGTTCACCACCTGCAATTGGCACCGCTACTTTGTCAGCAACTTTTGCGTGTAATGAATGATTTAAGTAATTCACAGGCTCTTCGTAATACATACAATCGAACTCTTCAGCAATTTCACCAATTTGAATTGCTGATGTTGCGCCTGGTAAACTGTGACACTCAAAAATAATGTCAACTTCGTCACCGACTGCTTCACGAATAGCCTGCATACGCGCACGATATAATTTCATTTCTGCACGAGAAATAATGTTAGTGCGATCGTAATAAGTATTGCCGTTTTTATCGTACTGGATTGGGTCAACTTTTACCGCGTCATAACCTTCAGCCATCGCCTTAAGCGCTGCTTCTGCGTATTCCTCTGGGTGAACAAGCGCTTTAAATTCGCTGTCCCAGTCAAATTGTAGTTGTGATGCATAAGTACGTAGCTTATCGTTAACTTTACCACCTAATAGTTGGTAAACAGGCAAGCCTAATGCTTTACCTTTAATATCCCAAAGTGCAGTATCAATGGCGCTCATTGCTGCATACACAACAGGACCACCACCTAAACCCCAAAAGCTTTCGCGTAGCATTCGTGACCACAGTTTTTCTGTTTGAAATGGGTCATGACCAATTAAAAAGGCATCAGCCATTTCTTTGATCATTGCCGCAGCTGCACTATGACCTAAATCATAAGCCAGACCCGCTTCACCCACACCGCTAATACCTTCATCGGTGTGAATACGCACAAAAACAGGTGTCCAAGCAGGTCTGTCTGGACAATGGATATCAAACACTTCGACGCGATTAACTTTCATGGTTTTTCCTTACTGAGCAAAACTAGGATCAAGACGATAAGCTTTACGCAACATGGCTGGCCAAGCCAACTGGCCACCGGTGCTGCCGCTATGCACGACATTCGCTTGATTATAAATATTATCGATAATAGGTTGTGGTACCGGGATTGCCGTTTGACCACTGGCTTGAATAGCCAATTGAATTTCACAGGCGCGCTGCAAATCATAAAAGCGCATAAAGGCATCCCCCACCGTTGGGCCAACAGTTAAGCCACCGTGATTAACCAATAACATGTGATTAGTGGTGCCTAAATCATCTTGTAGACGCTTTTTCTCATCACTGTTTACCGCTAACCCTTCGTAGCCATGATAAGACAATGATGGCAATGAGAACATTGAGTATTGGCTAAGTGGCAATAGGCCTTTTTCTTGCGTTGCAACGGCAATGGTTTCTTTTGTGTGTAAATGAATAACACAGTGAGCGTCATCACGAACTTCATGAATAGCGCTGTGAATAGTGAAACCAGCCGGATTAATTTTAAATGGCGTGTCATCAAGAATATTGCCAGCTAAATCCACCTTCACAAGGTTTGATGCCGTCACTTCATCAAAACTAAGACCAAATGCATTAACTAAATAGTGATCTGTGCCCGGTAAACGTGCCGATAGGTGGGTATAAATTAAATCCCCCCATCTAAAGTGCTCAACTAAACGGTAACATGCTGCTAAATCAACACGAAGCTGCCATTCTTGTTCAGATACTTTATTTTTTAAATCGAGTTTTGGTAAGTCAAACATGGAAAACCTTGTATATGTGACACTGCACAAATAGATGTATAGAAGTCTAAATTACTATTAATAGATGATCAATAGGTGATACAAAAAGGCCACATCAGTTGATGTGGCCTTTTCACGCTAAAATGGTGTTTATTTTACTTGTGATAAGTAATCAGCAATTGCAGCCATTTCTTCTTCAGATACGTTTGCAACCATTGCTTTCATCGCAGCAGCCATACCGTTGCTACGCGCACCTGACTTAATGTCTTTCATTTGTGCTAGTAAGTACTCTTTATTTTGACCATTTAATTTAGGGTACTGAGGCATGATAGGCGCTTTACCTTCTGCACCGTGGCAAGTTTGGCAAAGCTTAGCTGTGTATAGTGTTGCACCATCCGCAGCCATAGTGTTGAAAGATAGGCTTGCAGCCATTGCAATGCCAGCCCCACATAAAATTTTCGTGATCTTGCTCATATCTATTTTCTCTTTTTTGACGGGTTATTAAACATTTTCTTTAGTGTAGACCATGATTTAACAATATTGCACCCGAAAATTGTAACGGCAATAGAAACAGTCACTACCAAATTAAATCATCAGGTACTTCAAAATCAGCATACGGATCATCTTCATCCTTTTGCTTATCTTCAGGCTCAACATGGAACACTATGTAGTCTTCGCTGACTTCAGCGACTTTTCGTGCTGGTTCGTCTTCCAGTACAAAAAATTGGCCTTCTAAAACACAAATTGCTAAGCGGCCACCAGCTAGGGCCTTTTGTGTTTTTTCATTTACTTCGAGCTCTTTCACTTTATTTTGATAAGTGAAGTTAAATGTGCGATCACCACGGATTTCATCTTGGTTGTGATGCTCTAAAATCTGTTTAACGCGCGCTACTTGCTCACGTTGCTTTTGCTCTTCTAAACGCGCTTTATTAAGCTCGTCGGCTTTTTTCTGCTGCTCAAGCTTAGTTTGTTCAATATGTTTTTGCAGATCGCTAGGATTACTCGTGGCACCTTTCTTTTTCTTCTTTTGCTGTTTGCGCTTTTCTGTTTTGGCTACTTTAGCTTTATGTGCCGTAGTAAGACCAGCCTTAAGTAATTGATCTTGTAATGAACCCATGACGAAATTCCAATTTATTAATGCGTATTAGGGTTATTTTAATCAGCTCTGCCAACAAATAACAGTACTGAGCCCACTTGATTCACAGCAATCGAGTATATTGATGTGAGATTAACACGCGATGAAATCATGACATATTGATTTAACGCAAGATTTATCATTTTAGTCGCCTTTGAACTTGTAAAAAAACCTGTACCCGATAAGCTAGGGCTTTTCCTCTTGGGAGCTAAAAATGCAGCTGCGACATTTGTTACTTTGCTCTGTGTTTATTTTCTTTGTTTTATACGCCCCACAACCCTTACTTGGATTATTTGCCAGTCATTTTTCTGTATCGCCAGCCACTGCTGGTAGCTTAATGACCGCAACTATGTTGCCACTAGCCATTGCTCCTTTAGTGTATGGCTTGTTTTTAGCTAAGCGAAACCCACTCACAATTTTAAAGATTGCCATGTTTGTGTTAGCAATCAGCTGTATCGCTTTTACTTTAGCACCAAGCTTTGAGTTGCTATTACTGGTTCGCTTTATTCAAGGGATCACCCTACCCGCAGCGCTCACTGCCATGACCAGTTATATTGGTGTGACTTTTCAGGCTGACCAATTACAACGTAACATGACGCTTTACATTGGCAGCACCATTGTTGGTGGCTACTTCGGACGTATGCTCGCCGCCTTGTTTACTGACTTTTTGAGCTGGCAAAGTTTTTATTATGTGATTGCGATTGGGTTAGTACTATTTGCACTCGCCATTCCTAAATCAGGTAAAGGCGCGAGTATTCATGCTGCAAAGTCGCCGCTGTTGTATCTAAAGCAATTAAAAAATCCGTTGGTATTAAAGCTCTACGGAGCGGTGTTTTGTATGTTCTTTTGTTTTGCGGCACTGTTAAATTATTTACCTTTCATTCTGCAAGACAGTTTTGCTATCACTAACACCCGAGACATCGGACTGGTTTACAGCGGCTACTTGTTAGGCGCGCTGGCTTCCATAGCCACACCTTGGCTGTTACGAAAGTCATCAACACCTTGGCGTTTATTAACCTGGGTTTTTGTATTCTATAGCCTGACGATGGTGCTATTGATGAGCCAACAGTTATTACTTTTTGTTATTGCTTTTACTGGCTTTTGCGGTGCAATGTTTGTTATCCACTCAAGTGCCGCTCCACTGGTAAATAAAATCAGCAGCGCACCTGCAAGTGTCACCAATGGCGGTTATGTCTCGTTTTATTATAGCGGTGGCGCATTAGGTTCATTATTGCCAGGGCTGGTATATCAGCAACACGGCCAAGTTGCCTTTATGACCGTGCTACTTTTAGTCTGCTTAGTGGGTTTAAGCTTAGTTTATTTGGCTGGTAGAAATACGATACGTGGTTGATGCCCGGTACTTTCAAAAAATAGCTCTAAGTCATCTTTTTTCATCAGCCAAGTGGCAGTATTTTCAAAAGGGTGACAATGAAAAAGCTCGTTAAACCAAATTTCTTGGTCTAGCCAAAGAGTGACATTATTTTGCTTATCGTTTAACAGTGCCAACATAGAAACACAGCCCGGTGGCACTTTAAGATATCGCGCTAATCGCTCATCAGATGCAAACCCTAAACGCGATAACCCCTGCTGCTGAGCAATGGCTTTTAAGTCGAGTTGTTTGTCGTGAGCGGTGATCACTAAAAAGTGGCGCTTACCTTCGTTATCTCGTAAAAACAGGTTTTTTAAACGTGTGCCCGGTCTATCGAGCATAAACTTATCGGCATCTAAGCTGCCGTGTAATGGTGGATGCTCAATCACATCATAATTAATATCTAATTGAGCTAGCGTAGCAGCTAACTTGCTTTTATCTGCATACATTTACAAACAACGTCCTCGTAATTGCACACTTAAATCACGCCATAATACTTCGTCAATAACGTGTCTATCGTCGCAGTATTGTCGTTCTTTAAGCTCTTCATTTAATAATTCAACCGCTTGGTCTTCGAGCATAAGTTTTAAGTTGCTCGACTCTTCAAATACTTCTTGCTCGGCAAAATCTTTAAACTGCCTGCGTGTCATTGGCTTATCAAGATTAATCGGGCGTCTGCCCTGTGCTTTAACTGACACCACATAGGCAAAGATTTTATTGCCTTGCTCATCATTTTTTTCGTAAAACTGCTTATTATTGATTTCAAAAGGAGGCGCTTCTTGTTGGCTTGCGCAACCGGAAAGTAAAACAACCAAAAGCCATGCTATTTTTTTCATTATTGGATAAGCCTTGAACAGTGAATGCGCTTTAGTCTACCAAAAATAAAACAACAGAGTAAAAAATCGAACATTTTAAAAAAAATACTTGACCACAAATGCAAAAATATTTAAAGTTCACCACGCTTGAGACGCAAGACTTAAGCATCCTGTATTTAGGAATGTGGGGCTATAGCTCAGCTGGGAGAGCGCCTGCCTTGCACGCAGGAGGTCAGCAGTTCGATCCTGCTTAGCTCCACCACTTTCCTACCTCTCTTTAGGCAATCTGCCAAATACTTAATAAAAACCAATAAATTCTAAATTAAAGCGACTTTATTAGTCTTTCTGCCGTCTTCGTTTTATTTTAAACACAAAAAAACCGAGCAAAGCCCGGCTTTTTAAGCAATTACTTTTTAGTGATTATTCACGAATCTGGCCTTCGCCATTAACTAAGTATTTTTCAGTTGTAAGTGACTCTAGACCCATTGGGCCATAAGCATGTAGCTTAGTTGTCGCAATACCAATCTCAGCACCTAAACCTAACTGTGAACCATCAGAAAAACGCGATGACGCATTAACCATTACCACAGATGCATCCACACTGCGTTGGAATAACTCAGCTGCAGCTTGGTCTTTAGTACAAATCACTTCAGTGTGGTTTGAACCAAATTTAGCAATATGATCAATGGCACCAGCAAAGTCAGGTACAACCTTGATTGCGATTTCTAAATCTAAGTACTCTTCACCAAACTCGTCGTCAGCAAGTACTGTTGCATTATCAAAGTACTCGGCAGCTTTCGCATCTGCATTTACTGTTACGCCTTCTTGACGAAGAACAACTGCACACAGGTTTAAAAACTCATCAGCAATATCTTGGTGAACCACTAAGCCTTCTAGAGCATTACACACACCAGTACGTTGAGTTTTACCATTTAATAGTAAGTTGATTGCTACATTCAAATCAGCGTCTTTATCAACATAAAGGTGACATACACCTTTAAAATGCTGAATCACTGGAATGGTACTGTTTTCTGTTACAAAATTAATTAAACCTTCACCACCACGCGGAATGATTAAATCAATTGTGTCACGCTGTTGCATCAGCTCCATGAGTAGACCACGGTCTGGATCTGGGATCACTGAAATCAACGCAGCAGGTAAACCATGCTTTTCAAGTACTTTGTGCATTACACTTGCGATTGCTTGCGAACTACGAAGTGCTTCTTTACCACCACGTAAAATAACACCATTACCCGATTTAAAGCATAACGCACCGGCATCAGCCGTCACATTTGGACGTGCTTCATAAATCATACACACAACACCAAGTGGTACGCGCATCTTGCTGATCTTAATACCGTTTGGACGCTCTGAAATTTCACGTAATTGGCCTACAGGATCATCAAGGCTAACAATTACTTCAATGCCTTCAGCCATTGCTTCAATACGCTCATCGTTTAGCGTTAAACGGTCAATCATAGACGCAGCAAGGTTATTATCACGTGCTGCCGCTAAATCGCTTTCGTTCTCTTTGATGATAAACGCTTTGCTTTCGCGTAACGCCTCTGCCATCTCAGTTAACACTTGATTCTTAGTAGCAGTATCAAGTAAAGCTAACTGGGTTGCAGCTTTTGCAGCTTGACTCGAAATATCCGTAATTAAACTCATGACTTCTCCAATAATGCGATATCTTTCTCTGAAACAACTGGGCCGATTGAATCTTGCATTTTTTCGCTAAATTCACTTTGCTCGTTGTCAGCAATAAAATTCAATAAACAGCTACTGTAGTTCGCTGTTGCTTTTGCTAGACGCGTACCATCATCACTACGAACTAAAATGGTATCGCCTACGCCAAATTCTCCGTGTACTGCAACGATTTCATCGCTACGAATACAACCGTCTTCATCTTTTAATGATTCATCGAATGAACCTTCAACGACAACCTCACCCTGCTCGTTAGCTGTGTGAGTCATCCAATGCACTGCTTCTTGCATCGGTTTCTCATATGGTTTGAAGATAGTACCTGGGTTATCACCCGCAAGCAGTCGGTTAAATGTCTCTTCTTTAAAACCATTTAAAATAAAGGTTGTAATACCATGTGAAGTGGCTTTTTCAGCCGCTTCGATTTTCGTTTTCATACCACCTGTACCAACGGCACTGGTTGCACAACCGGCCATGGCGTAAATTGATTCATCGATGCTATCAATTTCTGGTAATAGCACTGCATCTTCATGTAAATTCGGATTTTTGTCATAAAGACCATCAACATCCGAAAAAATCATCAATGCATCTGCGTCCGCCGCTGCGGCTACCATTGCCGACAAGTTATCATTGTCGCCAACTTTTAAATCATCAGTTGTTACCGTGTCATTCTCATTAATGATAGGTAATACACCATGCTCCAGTAAGGTGAAAACAGTTTCACGAATACTGGTATAACGCTCACGGTCACGTAAGTCACCATGAGTTAATAAAATCTGTGCCGATGGGAAATCAAAGAAACGATCCCACATCGCCATCATTTCTGTCTGACCGGCAGCAGCCATTGCTTTTTTCATCGTCACTGAACGCTTTTCTTGTTCAGGGAATAAATGCGAACCAGCAGCTACCGAACCCGATGATACTAAAATAACTTCGATACCTTGCGCTCGACAGCGAACGATGAACTGTGCAATGGTTAGTAAATAACGTGAGCGACACCCGTCTTGTTCGGGTGCGATTAATGCGCTACCTACTTTTAGTACTATACGTCGCCAATTTAACTTTTGCATAACTGTTCAACTTTCCATTTTACTATCTGTTCAGTGCCAATTTGCCACTGATTAAAAGACTCGCGTTTAGCTTTACTAAACGCACTGACTATTATCACTTTGCCAAACAACTTATCTATGCACACGACTACGCCACGCAAGTACTGCGATTAGATATAGCACAACTTTTATTCAGTCAGTAGACCAAACGGTTATAAACCATAAGTTGATAAAAAGAGATAAGTGTTGTTTATGTATCGCTGTAAAAGCTGTGTGAGGCTTTTATTAATAACAACATACATAGAGCCTATACAATCTGGTACACCAACAGATAGGGTGTAGATTGTATGACCGAGATTTAGCTGCCACGATGGGAACTAAACATTGACCAGATAATGAACTTATATTCTATTCAACACGTAATAAATACACACTGAAAACGGGAAAGCTCATTTCTATTTAATTAGAAAACAAAGTGTATAAAACACTAAAATTGTTACAAGCAATTGATTATTTAGAGGTAAAGCTCTAGAAAACTGTAGCAACACCGATAAACATTTAGATATCAAATTGTTTGAACACGAAATATAATACGGGAAATTAGGGGTAAAGATCAAGGGCGAAAAGTAATAACAGCTTTTATACTTGCCATAAATAGGAAAAATAAATACTTTTTAACAATAACTTAGATCACCATATGTTAGCCCTAATGATTTTTTCTCTGCAAACCTGACTTTTGTTTTAGATATAACCCCAAAAAGTAGTAATAACGACTAAAATCGTATTTGAAGCATCAAGTTTGCTTGTGTCTATAGTGATGAGTAAGCTTTAATAAGCAGGCAATTTTATTTCAAAGGTCTAATTGAAGATTGCATTACATCATAAATAATGTGATTCGACCTTTTTTGAACAGTAGTAACAAAAGGATAATTTATTCTATGTCAGCAATTTATATAGCAGGGATCGCATTGTGCTCAGTATTAGCACAGTGGGTCGCATGGGCGTTTCGCGTACCCGCTATTTTATTTTTACTACTAACAGGTTTAGTTTTAGGGCCATTTAGTGGCGTACTAGAACCTGACGCTCTACTGGGTGATTTACTCTTCCCTGTAGTTTCTTTAAGTGTGGCGGTGATCTTATTTGAGGGTTCACTAACCTTACACTTCAGAGAGTTAAAAGGGATTGGTAAGGTAGTTCGTAACCTCTGCTCTATAGGAATGCTCACGACTTGTTTAGTAATCAGCTTCAGCGCTTATTGGATTTTAGAGCTGAACTGGCGAGTTGCTGCAGTACTTGGAGCGGTGCTTGTTGTAACTGGACCTACAGTTATTGCGCCGCTGTTAAACTCTATGAGACCTACTCAAGATATTGACCGCATCTTGCGTTGGGAAGGTATTGTTATAGACCCTATAGGTGCATTATTCGCAGTACTAGTATTTGAAGCTGTCATGCTTGTAGGTCAAGGCGAAGTACTGAGTCATACCATTATCGCGCTCTTTAAAACCCTGGGAGTTGGTTTAACCATTGGTGTCGTTGCCGGTTGGCTTACCACATTGCTGATACGCCGAGAATGGCTACCATTTGAGTTACACAAGTTTGGCATTTTAGCCTTAGTACTGATTAGCTTTACGGTTTCGAACCACCTAAGCCATGAATCTGGCCTCCTCGCTGTTACCGTGTTTGGTATTTGGCTTGCTAACCAAGATGATCTCGAAATTGACTCTGTGCTTGAATTTAAAGAAGACCTTTCGATGATCTTAATTTCATCACTGTTCATCTTACTTGCAGCCCGACTACAGCTATCAGATTTAATGATGTTACATAGCGATGTGTTTATTTTCTTAGCCATCGTGCTTTTTGTGGCTCGCCCAGCCTGTATTGCAATATCGACCTTTAAAACTGATTTACCACTTAAGTCTCGCTTAGTTCTGTCGTGGATTGCACCACGGGGTATCGTTGCCGCTGCGGTGGGCTCTGTATTTGCTCTAAGTATGGTCGAAGCTGGCATTGCCGATGCTGAAAAAATAGTGCCACTTATATTTACTGTAATTATTATTACTGTAGTACTGCAAAGCCTTACAGCAACACCGTTAGCAAAGTTATTAAAAGTACGCCAGCCTGCGCCAAATACTATTTTAATTATTGGCGCAAACCATGTAGCCCGTGCTATTGCTTGCGGCTTAAAAGATCAAAATATTCCGGTGCACTTATCTGATCCTGCATGGGAAAACTGTAAAATGGCACGCATGGATGGCTTACCTTGTTACTATGGTAATCCGCAGTCAGAGCATGCGGAGCGGTATTTACCATTAACAACAATTCGTAGCGTACTCGCGCTTTCACCGAACCGCCATCACAATGCATTAGGCGTACAATACTTCTCGCATTTGTTCGACGAAAAGAATGTATTTTCTTTGCGCTCTTCGACTAACCATGCAAAAGCGAATAAAGACAGTGCGACCTTCTTGTCACGACAAATTCTGTTTGGCGACAATGGCGCTTATGCCCGTTTAAGCAGCTTAATTGCCAAAGGCGGCAAAGTTAGTGCGACGCGTATTTCTGAAGAGTTTAGTTGGGATCAATATAAAGAAGTTAATAGCGAAGCAATCCCATTATTTATTTTAAATGGTGAAAAAAGCGATGATGACGATACGCCTATTAAAATTCGCCCGTTCACTACAAATATGGAAAAACCTCCACAAGTAGGTGAACGTATTGTGGCACTTCAACCACCTAAACTATCGGTGCTAAAAGACCCGAACAACGGCAAACCGAAAGAAAATAAAGAAGAGAAATAACAGTAAGGCCAGCATTAGCTGGCCTTTTTTATATGTATTTGTATTTGCCTACATAGGTAAACGGGCGCGTGCAACGACGCTGTCTGGCATTTTTTCGGCAAGCTTAGCGAGTAAATTTTCGACTTTCTTGTGAGTTGCTTTATCGGCAACCATTGAATGAAATAACCAACGGTAGGCGTCTTCATAATCGCGCGGGCTGCCATAACCTTGATTAAATAGATTAACCAAACGCATTTGTGCCTTTAGGTTACCTTGAGCTGATGCTTCTCGTAAATAGGTCACCGCCATTGCTTTATCTTGCTGCACTAACTGGCCAACATCATAGTAGCGACCAAGCTGCTCTAAAGCCGCGCCTAGCCCTTGCTGAGCGGCCTGACGCATGTAATAAACCCCTAACTCTACATTACGGTCTACACACACCGCATAAGCTAGCATATCGCCATACAAGAACTGATACGATGGCAGTGCCATTTTATTGGCTCGCGCTTCGATATCTTGCACTAACTGGCAATCATCTGCCTTGACACGTGCAAGGTGTGTATTTTTATTGATCAAGCCTATTAACTCGCTCTCTGTGTAAAGAGGCACAGCTGTGATAGGCTCTTCAGCCATACTCAGGCTTGAGAAGAGTAATGTTAAAGGCAATAAAACACGCATCAAAATCACTTAAATAAAGTCAGTCTTAGCAAATAATATACAAATATTATACCAAGTGAATTTTAGGCACAAAAAAAGCTGCCGAAGCAGCTTTTTCAGTCACTATGACGATTATGCAAATGGGCTGCGTAATACCATAGTTTCTACACGGTCTGGACCAGTAGAGATGATATCAACTGGAACACCAGTGATTTCTTCAATACGTTTGATGTAATCAAGTGCCGCTTGCGGTAATTGATCAACTGACGTAGCACCTACTGTGTTTTCTGACCAGCCTGGCATCTCTTCGTATACTGGTGTTACTTTCTCGTAACCTTCAGCTGCTAATGGTGTAACGTTCGTTACTGTGCCATCTTCTAACTGGTAACCAGTACAGATTTTTAATGTTTCTAAACCGTCTAAAACGTCTAGTTTAGTTAAACAGAAACCTGAGATGCTGTTGATTTGCACTGCACGGCGCATTGCCACTGCGTCTAACCAACCTGTACGGCGTAAACGACCTGTCGTCGCACCGAACTCATGACCTTTATCACCTAAGTGCTTACCAACTGGATCTTGCTTATCAAGACCGTCGTAAAGCTCTGTAGGGAATGGACCAGAACCTACACGTGTAGTGTAAGCTTTGATAATACCTAACACGTAATCAAGGTGTAATGGACCAAAACCAGCACCAGTCGCTACACCACCAGCTGTTGTGTTTGATGATGTTACGTACGGGTAAGTACCGTGGTCGATATCAAGTAATGTACCTTGCGCACCTTCAAATAAGATGTTGTCGCCCGCTAAACGCGTTTGGTCAAGAAGCTCAGTAACATCAACAACCATTGCTTTTAAGATATCTGCGATAGCCATTGCATCGTCAAATGTCTTTTGGAAGTCAACTGGTTCAGCTTTGTAGTAATGCTCTAAAGTGAAGTTATGGTATTCCAATACTTCTTTAAGCTTGCTAGCAAACTGTTCAGGATTGAATAAGTCACCTACACGTAAACCACGACGTGCTACTTTATCTTCATAAGCTGGACCGATACCACGACCTGTAGTGCCAATTGGCTTATCGCCACGTGCTTTTTCACGGGCTAAATCTAATGCAATGTGGAAAGGTAAAATTAATGGACATGCTTCGCTGATTAATAAGCGCTCACGTACTGGTACGCCACGCTCTTCTAGCATGCCAATTTCTTTCATTAATGCTTCTGGTGATAAAACAACACCATTACCGATCACACACTTAACATTGTCACGTAATACACCCGATGGAATAAGGTGTAAAACCGTCTTTTCACCGTTGATTACCAGAGTATGGCCTGCGTTATGACCACCTTGATAACGAACTACTAAAGATGCTTTGTCTGTAAGGAGGTCAACTACCTTACCCTTACCTTCGTCACCCCATTGGGTGCCTAGTACAACAACGTTTTTACCCATTGCAAATTCACTTAGAAAAAATTAGGACGAGATTTTATCAGAAAACGAGGTGAAAGATCACCCCGTTTAGCTTATTTTTTCTGCGCCTGAATTTTTATCTTCTCAATTACTTAAACAACTACATGCAGAACAGAGGTTTATAAAATTGTTAAGAATAAAAATTAATCACTTACAGAGACAAAAAAGCCCCACAAATTGCGGGGCTTTTGATCATACGAGTATTACTTACTGTACTTTTGTACCTTTCATATAATTAAAGAAGTCGCTATCAGGTGAAATTACCATCACGTCTTGTTTATCTTTAAAGGTATTTTTGTATGCTTCTAGGCTGCGCATAAAACCAAAGAATTCAGCGTCTTTGTTATATGCATTAGCATAGATAGCAGCAGCATCAGCATCACCTTGACCACGTACTGTACGAGCATTACGTTCAGCATCTGCCAGCATTACGGTTACACGGCGGTCTACTTCTGCGCGAATTGTCTCAGCTTTTTCTTGACCTTCTGAACGGTGCTCTTTAGCTACTGCAGTACGCTCAGCACGCATACGCTGGAAGATTGAGCTACTCACTTCTTGTGGTAAGTTAATTTGCTTAACACGCACATCAAGCACTTCAATACCTAGCTCTTGCGCACTTTCAGACGCTTGAACTAACGCTTCTTCCATCAATTCACTACGCTCGCCAGAGACAATCTCTTTGATTGTACGAGAACCGAAATTAGTACGAAGTCCATTGTTCACCTTTTGCTTAAGCAGTGTTTCAGCATATTGCTTATCACCACGGGCACGTAGGTAAAATGCACTAAAGTCATTAATACGCCACTTCACATAAGAATCAACGATTAAGTCTTTTTTCTCACTAGTAACAAAGCGGTCAGCTTCACCATCTAGCGTTTGAATTCGTGCATCTAAGCGACGTACTTGGCTAAAGAAAGGCACTTTTAAGTGTAAACCTGGGCCATATACTACAGCGTTATCGTCACTGTCTTTTTCAACTTTGCTGAATAATAAGACAATTGCTTTTTCGCCTTCTTGTACAACAAAAATCGCAGAAAAAGACAGCACAACTGCAAGGGCAAGTATTACTAAACTAAAATTTTTCATCTTACTTATCTCCCCTCATTAAAACGGTCAGTTGCGAAACGATCATTACTTGAATTAACCGTGCTGTTACGTGATGGATTTAACTTATTGCGAAGATCTTGAATATCACTTGAGCTTGGTAGCGCAACACGCGTTGCTGTACCTTGCTTTTCCATGATTTTATCAAGCGGTAGATACATCATATTATTACCGCCCTCTACATCAACTAACACTTTAGAGCTGTTACCTAGCACTTCTTCCATCGCATCGATATATAAGCGCTTACGGGTTACTTCTTTCGCAGCTTGGTACTCAGGTAACAGTTTTTCAAAACGTGCTACTTCACCTTGCGCTTCTAAAGTAATACGCTCACGGTACGCTTCTGCTTCTTGTGTCATACGCGTAACTTGACCACGGGCACGAGGCTCAATTTCACGAGCGTAAGCTTCAGCTTCACGGATAAAGCGTTCTTCATCTTCTTGTGCAGCAATAGCATCATCAAACGCGTCTTTTACTTCACCCGGCGGACGTGAATCTTTAAAGTTCACATCGCTTACGATAATACCCAAGTTGTAAGGCTCAATGATTTTGTTTAGTTCATCCCACGTTTGTTGGCGCA
Organism: Pseudoalteromonas sp. S1650; assembly: GCF_005887195.1. Lineage (NCBI taxonomy): Bacteria > Pseudomonadati > Pseudomonadota > Gammaproteobacteria > Alteromonadales > Pseudoalteromonadaceae > Pseudoalteromonas > Pseudoalteromonas sp. S1650. Next base: position 70,519 of record NZ_PNDF01000011.1, read on the forward strand.
CTAACTCACGACCAGTTGTTAGCACTTGGTCCATTTTTACATGACCAATCACATAACGAAGAGCACTATCAAGCGCTTGTTTCAAGCTGCCATCTGCGTCGGTTACGCTAAACTTGTATAGGTGTGGATCGATAACACGGTATTGTACTTCAAACTCTACATTTACCACGTTCTCGTCTTCTGTCAGCATGAAACCTTTTGCAGATAACGAGCGAACCGCTTCAATATCTACAGGGATCACGCGTTCAATGAAGGTCATTTTCCAACGTAAGCCAGGTTCTGCAATGCGATTGTATTGTCCAAATTGTAAAACAATACCGCGCTCGGCTTCTTTTACCGTGTAAATACCACTTAATGCCCATACAATGACGGCAATAATAAGGATGAAAGAAATGCCTGCGCCACCAAGTCCGCCGCCGTTTTTACCTGGCTTATTACCACCAAATAAACCGCCAAACTTGTTGCCGAATTTACGCATTACCTCGTCTAAATCAGGTGGGCCTTGATCTTTTCCGCCTTTATTATTCCACGGATCTTTATCATTGCCATTATTACCCGGTTCATTCCAGGCCATAGCTATACTCCATTGTTATCTAAATGAATTAGGTTAAATCTATCAAATCTACAGCATTTCTCATACTAAAAAAGACAAATGCTGGCGATTTTTAATCAGTCACTACAAAAGAGTCGAGGTCTTGTCCCATCTCTTTTTTTAAGCGATTCCATTCTGCCATTGGCAAGCGTACCGATAATAACCAGTTTCCTTGCTCATCAAAACGTTCTTGATGAACTGCGTTTAAGTTGAATAATGCTGCACGAATACGACCATGTTGTGGTGGTAACTTTAGCTCATCAGCAAACATCTTCTTGGCAAGTAACTCATTAATTGCCTCACTTAGCAGTTCACAGCCAACACCAGTGCGCGCCGACAACCAGACTCGTACCGGTTGACCTTCGTCGTTTCTATCTATACGTGGCGCAACGTCATCTAGCGCATCAATTTTGTTATAAACCAATAATTGCGGCACTTCATCTGCTTCGATTTCTTTTAAAACAGACTGTACTTGCTCAATATTTTCTTTTCGACGAGGGTCTGCCACATCGATAACATGCAACTGTAAATCAGCTTCACGGGTTTCTGTTAAGGTCGCTTTAAATGCTGCAACAAGGTCATGAGGTAAGTGACGAATGAAACCTACCGTATCCGCTAAAATAATTGGACCTATATCGCCTATATCTAACTTGCGTAAGGTTGGATCTAGGGTAGCGAATAGCTGATCAGCAGCATACACATCTGAGTCTGTAATACGGTTAAATAACGTTGATTTACCCGCATTGGTATAACCTACTAGTGACACAGTTGGAATTTCATTTCGCGTACGCGCACGTCGCCCCTGCTCACGTTGAACAGCAACTTTATCTAAACGGGCACGAATATTTTTAATTCTTGCGCGCAGTAATCGTCTATCGGTTTCGAGCTGGGTTTCACCCGGACCACGTAACCCTATCCCGCCTTTTTGTCTTTCAAGGTGGGTCCAACCACGGATCAAGCGAGTAGAAATATGGCGTAACTGAGCTAACTCAACCTGAAGTTTACCTTCGTGAGTTCGCGCTCGCTGCGCAAAAATATCTAAGATCAAACTCGTACGATCAAGAACGCGGCACTGGCAAACGCGCTCTAAATTGCGTTCCTGTGACGGGCTAAGTTGATGGTTGAAAATAATGACATCTGCATTGTGGATTTTGACAGTTTCAGCGATTTCTTCTGCTTTTCCGGTCCCGACGAAAAGTTTCGGATGCGGTGCTTGACGACTGCCTTGCACAATCGCCAAACTACTAACACCAGCAGAAGATACCAACAACTCTAATTCGTGAAGATCTTCGCGATCTCCCTCTTTAGGTAAGTCGATATGAACTAAAACTGCCTGTTCGCCGGCTTCATAACGGTCAAACAAGCATTACGCTCCTAAGTTTAAAAATTTCCAGATTCTTGCTCTTCTGAATCATCACTTCCTTGAACGCCTTGGAAGTTAACAGAACGCGCTGGAACAACAGTTGAAATAGCGTGTTTATACACCATTTGATTTACGGTGTTTTCAAGTAAAATAACAAATTGGTCAAATGACTGGATTTTACCCTGCAATTTAATGCCATTAACCAAAAAGATTGATACTGGAATGCGCTCACGACGTAACGCATTTAAAAATGGGTCTTGTAACGACTGGCCTTTTGCCATGTTATTTTCCTTCGTTCTAGGTGTTATTATAATTAAGTAGCTGAACTAATTTAACAAAGCTAAAAAACTTTCAGCTACTACTAGCTTAGCGAACTTACTACACGTTGCAAGTTTTCTTCATCACCCGTGGTTAACCAAGTTACTTCAGGCCAACCTCTTAACCAAGTCAGTTGTCGCTTGGCTAACTGCCGTGTGGCTGCAATACCACGAAAGACCATTTCATCATAGTCAATATCGCCAGCAATGTAATCCCACATTTGTCTATAACCCACACAACGAATCGAAGGTAGGTCTGGGTGTAAATCCTTACGTTTATATAGGGATGAAACTTCATTTTCAAACCCCTGATCGAGCATTATTTTAAACCTTTTCTCAATTCGCTGATGTAATTCACTGCGATCATCAGGTGCAATGGCAAATTGATAGAAAGTATAAGGAAGCTCAGGCTGCTTTTGTTTTTGCAGCTCAGTCATTGTTTTACCTGTTATACGATACACTTCTAATGCACGATTAATTCTTTGCGAATCATTTTCGCTCATTTTTTTCGCTGCATCAGGATCGATTTTCACAAGTTCTTTATGCAAATGTGGCCAACCAAACTGCGCTGCTTCTTTTTCGAGTTCAGCACGTACTTCAGGTGATGCCTCTGGTAGCGGTGATAAGCCATCAATAAGCGACTTAAAATACATCATTGTACCGCCAACCAATACAGGTACTTTACCTTGCTGATGAAATAGATCAATCTTTTCAATTGCATCACGGCGAAAATCTGCCACTGAATAACTTTCTGCTGGGTCGATAATATCAATTAAGTGATGCGGCGCACGAGCAAGCTCTTCGGCATTTGGCTTTGCCGTGCCGATGTCCATATCTTTATAGACTAATGCTGAATCAACACTGATTATTTCTGTGTTTAAATGCTCACACAGCGAAATTGCTAAATCTGTTTTCCCTGCAGCGGTTGGTCCCATTAAAAAAATGACGGGTAAGTTATTCAAGCCTAAATACCTTGCTTAGTTTAAAAACTGAGATAGTTCTATTTTAACTGCTTTTTGACGTAAACGTTGCATAGTTTGTGGATTATTTTCTAACCGAGCTACTTGCTCCATAAAGGCTTGGCTTGCGTAATAACGTGTTGGTATTTGTTGAGTTAACCAAGCTAACCATTCATCGAGTGAACTTGGTGAGGCTTTACAGCCAGCAATAAGCCGCTCAATAGCATCACTTACATCAAGTAAATACACGCAAGGCGGAAGCTTTTTAACCATCACAAACTGTTTTTCTATTACTAAATCAAATCCAAGTAAGGTAAACCACGACTGCTGAGCATTTAACGCACTAATATCATCAGCACTTGCATTTACTCGCACAGGTAACAACAAGGCTTTGCCATCAAGGCTACCTGCTTGCTCTACGTGCGCTTGCCAGTCGAGTGCTAAAGCATGCTTAAAGTGCGCAGCAAAGAGTTGATTGTCTTCACTAAATACGCATTCGCCCTCGCGTACGTGGATGAGTTTGGCAAGCTTAGCTTGCTCAACAACCGGTGCTGTAACGCTTGGCTCTGGGCGTACTTGATCAAAATGCGCAGCATGTTGCTCACTGATCCCTTGATAAAAAGCATTGACATCTTGATGCGATGTTTTACTGCGGCCTTGGCTGTCGCTACTAAAGCCACCGCCAGAGCGCCCTGCTCCTGTTGCCCCTGAATAACTCGCTGAACGTGTCGGCTGTAATTCAGATTTAGGGTAATCATATTGCTCTGTTGGCGCTGATTGAGTAAAACTTGGCTGCATGCTGCTTGAGTGCGCCTCATCAAACGAAGCATGCTGAAAAGCAGTGTCATTATGCTCTGTAAAACCAGCTTCATGCTGAAGCGGTAACACCACTTGTTTTATTGCCTGTAGAATAAAGTCATGCACTAAACGGCCTTGATGAAAACGCACTTCATGTTTAGCTGGGTGCACATTTACATCGACCTGACGTGGGTCAATATCAATATAAATGACAAAACCTGGCAGCTCTTCAGAGCCTGCGACTTCTTCAAAGGCTTGGCGGATTGCATGCAAAATGAGTTTATCGCGCATCATGCGATTATTCACATAGGTATATTGCGTGCTATTCGTTGAGCCCACGGGCAATACCCAACCTCGTAACATCAAACCTGCTTCACCTGACTGAATATGCAGCCCCTGTTCACTAAATGCCTTACCCGCCACTTGTGCAACACGGCTTATCGCTTGCTCAGGGTTTGGTTTAGCACGGTATTGACGCACGACCTTGCCATTATGAGTCAGGGTGATAGAGACATCAAAACGACTCAGCGCAATACGCTTTATGAGCTCATCAATATGTGAAAACTCGGTTTTCTCGGTGCGAAGAAATTTACGGCGCGCAGGGGTATTAAAGAATAAGTCTTTCACCTCAATGGTGGTACCATCAGGGTGTGCGGTTGGCTTAATCTGCACCGCCATATCGCGACCTTCAGCAAACGCTTGCCATGCAGCCTCTTGCTGCTTTGGCTTTGAGCTTAAGGTTAAGCGAGAAACAGAACTAATTGATGCTAACGCTTCACCACGAAAACCCAGTGAGCAAATGTTCTCAAGATCATCGAGTGACTTAAGCTTACTCGTAGCATGGCGCGACAAGGCTAATGTTAGCTCATCTTTATTAATGCCAGAGCCATTATCGCGGATACGAATTAGCTTATGCCCACCACGCTCAATATCTATTTGAATGCGCGTTGCGCCAGCATCTAAACTGTTTTCTACCAGCTCTTTAACAACGGATGCTGGGCGTTCAACCACTTCACCCGCTGCAATTTGGTTAGCCAATCGCGCGGGTAGTATTTCTATACTCATAGTGTTCCTAACACGAAAATTGACTAGCTTTGAGGAATATCAAGCTCTTGACCAATAAATAAGGTATTCGATTTTAAGTTGTTGGCCGTTTTTAGCTTACTCACAGAGGTGTTGTATCTGCTTGCTAAAATACTTAACGATTCACCAGGGCGAACTTTGTGTTTAGTCGGAAACTGCGACTTTAACTTAGCAAATAGTGAATCATCTGGTGGATTCTTCATGTAGTAATTTTTAATCGAGGTGAAAATTGCTTTAGCTAAGCGCTCCTGATGCTGCGCCGTTTTTAGCATTCGCTCTTCACGCGGATTCGAAATAAACCCTGTTTCGACCAAAATAGACGGAATATCGGGTGATTTCAATACCGCAAGGCTCGCCGCTTGCGGGCGTTTTTTATGCATTTTAGCCACTTTTCGTAATTCGCTAACCACTTCTTCTGCGACACTAAAGCCTGTTTTCATCGAGTGATCCATCGACATATCTAGCAGTGCTTGTGCTAAATATTTTTCGCTTGCAGTATCTTTTAATACCCCAGCTGCACCACCTAAAAGCTCTGAGTGCTTTTCTTTATCCTCAATCCATTTACCAATTTCTGAATTTGCACGGCGTAGTGATAGCACCCACACTGAGGCACCGTTTGGTTGTGGACTAGTAAAGGCATCCGCATGAATCGACACAAAGAAATCAGCTTTTTTCTTACGAGCTATGCTGGTACGGGTGTTTAGATTTACAAAGTAATCACTGCGGCGCACCATACGCGAAATCATGCCTTTTTCAGCATCTATCATTCGCTCTAAGCGCTTTGCTATTTGTAGCGTAATGTCTTTTTCATAAGTGCCTGATGGACCAATTGAACCGGGGTCTTCACCACCATGACCTGCATCAATGGCAATAACAATATCGCGCTCTTGATTAAGTTCGCGTTTTTTCACACTGGTATTGGTCGAAACAACGGGCTCAGCCTTCGGTGTTTTATCAACAAGGTCAACCACTAAACGATGCTTGTAGGGATCGGTTGGTAGTAAAGCAAATACAACAGGTTTACTGGCACGGGCTAGCTCAAAGACAAAACGCACACTTTTGCTGTCTTTTGGTTTTGAGTAGCGCAGTTTGGAAACAATCTGATGCTTTTGAGGAATAGCTGGCAAGCTATCTAGTTTGTCGGTATTTTTTAAATCAATGACTAAACGAGCTGGGTTTTTCAGCATGAAATAGCTGAAATCAGGCTTATCGTTTAAATCAAAGACCACTCGAGTGCTGTCAGGTGAGGGCCACACTCGTACGCTATTAATGGTATTTTGTGCAAGCGCAATCTGGCTAACAACCAATAACATCAAAGTAGTTAATAGTTTAAACGTACAACGACCCATTTTTACTAATACACCTTTATTTTTATATGTTTATTATTGCGCGCTCGTAAGTTGCTGAACAATAGCCTTACCACGCTCGGTTGAGCTATTAATTGTAATAGCACGCGCCTCGCCTTCATAGCGTAGGGTGATATCAAGATCTGGTGTTGGAATAAATTCGCCGCCTTTTTCAGGCCATTCCACAACACAAATGGCCTGTGGTGAAAAATAGTCACGAATTCCCATATATTCAAGTTCTTCAGGATCACCTAAGCGATATAAATCAAAGTGATAGACATCAGCTTTGGCTAATTGGTAAGGCTCAACCAGTGTATAAGTTGGACTCTTAACCTTACCTTGATGACCGAAACCTTGCACGATACCACGGGTTAATGTCGTTTTACCGGCACCTAAATCACCATGTAAGTAGATGACTGCTCCTTGCTCCATTAAGGTTGCAAGTTGCTTACCCATATTAACCGTTGCTGCTTCATCAGCGAGTGGAAAACCAACACTGTCGGTCATTATTACCTCATGAAAAACTAAAAACACATTACTTTGTTAATCATACCAGAATAATTTTGTAAGGCGAGAATCACTCTTATGACTAATTTGACAAAAAAAAGCCGGCAAAGTTGCCGGCTTTTTAGCTTAAACAGAATTTTGTTTACAGACCTAGTTTCTTCTCAAGGTAGTGGATGTTTGTACCACCGTTTTGGAAGTTCTCATCTGCCAAGATTTTCTTGTGCAGTGGTGTGTTGGTCTTGATGCCATCGATCACTAATTCGTTTAACGCATTGCGTGAACGAGCAATAGCTACATCACGGTTTTCACCGTAACAGATCAGCTTACCAATCATTGAATCGTAATGAGGTGGTACTGTGTAATCTGCGTAGATATGGCTGTCCCAACGAATACCTAAACCGCCAGCAGGGTGGAATCGCGTGATTTTACCTGGTGATGGAATAAAAGTGTCTGGGTCTTCCGCATTAATACGGCACTCAATTGCATGACCACGAATAACCACATCTTCTTGTGTGAATGATAGTGGCTGACCAGCTGCAATTTTTAGCTGCTCTTTGATTAAGTCAACGCCAGTGACCATTTCTGTTACTGGGTGCTCAACCTGAATACGGGTATTCATTTCGATGAAATAGAACTCGCCGTTTTCGTATAAGAATTCGAACGTACCTGCACCGCGATAACCGATTTCGATACATGCACGAGTACAACGGTCACCGATAAACTTACGCATTTCAGCTGTGATACCTGGCGCTGGCGCTTCTTCAACAACTTTTTGGTGACGACGTTGCATTGAACAATCACGCTCACCTAAGTGAACGGCATTGCCTTGACCGTCTGCCAGTACTTGAACTTCGATGTGACGTGGGTTTTCAAGGAATTTTTCCATGTAAACCATGCCATTACCGAAGAACTGCTTAGCTTCTTGCTGAGTAAGAGCGATTGAATCAATCAGTTCTTTTTCGCTGCGAACAACACGCATACCACGACCACCGCCGCCGCCTGCTGCTTTAATGATTACAGGGTAACCAATGCGCTTAGCGATTTGAATGTTGCGCTCACTGTCTGCCGTTAATGGGCCATCAGAACCTGGTACACAAGGTACACCGGCTTTACGCATCGCTTCGATTGCAGAAACTTTGTCACCCATTAAACGAATCGTGTCGCCTTTAGGACCGATAAATACAAAGCCGCTTTGCTCAACTTGATCAGCAAAGTCTGCATTTTCAGAAAGGAAACCATAACCTGGGTGGATAGCAACTGCGTCTGTTACTTCTGCCGCTGCAATAATGCGCGGAATATCTAAGTAACTTTCAGTGGCTGCTGGTTTACCAATACAAATTGTTTCGTCTGCCAGTAACACGTGCTTAAGATCACGGTCTGCCGTTGAATGCACAGCAACAGTTTTGATCCCAAGCTCTTTGCAGGCGCGCAGTACGCGAAGTGCAATTTCACCTCGGTTTGCAATGACTACTTTATCTAACATAGAGTTGGCCTTTTGTTGCGCTATTATTCAATGATGAATAAAGGTTGATCGAATTCTACTGGCTCGCCATTTTCAACTAAGATAGCTTTTACTGTGCCTGCTTTATCAGATTCGATTTGGTTCATCATCTTCATTGCTTCAACGATACACAACGTATCGCCAACATTTACTTTAGAACCTACTTCTACGTATGGTGCTGCTTCTGGAGAAGCCGCTGAGTAGAATGAACCAACCATAGGAGATTTAACTTGATGGCCAGTCGGTGCAGCTGGAGCAGCCGCTTCTGCTGCTGGTGCCTCTGCTACTGGAGCTGGAGCTTGAGCCGCTGCTGGTGCAGGTGCTGCAAACTGCTGTGGTGCATACTGCATTGCAGGTGCTGCAGACATGTTGTTACGATTGATGCGTACTGACTCTTCACCTTCAGTGATTTCTAATTCAGCAATACCAGATTCTTCTACTAGTTCGATAAGTTTTTTGATCTTGCGAATATCCATTGAACGACCCGCCTGTTAGTTATTTAAAAAATTAATGTGTGTTTTGCAACCGGCTAACAGCAGCTTCAAGTGCCACCTTATAACCCATTGCTCCTAATCCAATAATGACGCCTTGTGCCACATCCGAAAAATACGAATGATGACGGAATGCTTCTCGAGCATGCACATTACTTAAATGCACCTCGTAAAAGGGAATGTTTACACTGAGTAATGCATCCCGTAAGGCTACGCTTGTATGCGTAAATGCAGCAGGATTGATAATTATTGCATCAACCATTTGCCATGCATCGTGAATGCGTTCTATTAATGCAGCTTCACTGTTACTTTGGAAATGCGTTAAATCAACATTGAGACCGGCAGCAACCAAGCTAAGTTCAGCTATAATCTCATCAAGAGATTGAGTACCGTACTTTTCTGGTTCACGCTTGCCAAGCATGTTTAAATTTGGCCCATTTAGAACTAAAAGTTTGAATTTTGCAGCCATAATACGCGATATATCCTATAAGTAAGCAGTTTAACCATATTCATCATAAACCCACGCTTAACCTAAGCGTGCTGATGTAAAATAGCAACTATTTCTCACGTTAACCACCTATTATAGATATTTCGACGTAAATAGCAGCAAAATACTGGTCTAATCACTCCCCATTCGTGGCAAAGTCAAGCATAGCAAGGCACACAACAGGGTCATTCCAGCTGTTTTCCTGCTGATAAATTGAGCTTCACTGAATGAATTTGCTATTTTTCATGATGCAGATACAAAAACGCCACTCAGATGAGTGGCGTTTTGCTATTTTCTTGCACGTTTGCGTTTATTTAGCGGTATTTCGTACTTTTGCTAAATGTTCTGCAAAGTCTTTGGCATTTAAAAAGCCTGTTACACGCTGCTCTAAAAGCTCATTACCTTGGCTATCAAAGAACAAAATGCTCGGCAACCCAAATACCGTGTATTCTTCCATTAGCTCTATGGTCTTTGCATCGCTTTCAGTTAAATCGATTTGAATTAATTCAAAGTGAGCAAATTGCTCTTGCACTTTAGCATCAGGAAACGTGTAGTGCTCAAACTCTTTACAGGCAACACACCAGTCGGCATATAAGTCGACCATCACTAAGCGCCCCTCGCTACTTGCCTGTGCAATTTCTTCTTTTAATTCACTTAGATTAGCAACTTGTCTAAAACCATGTGTTTGTACAGCAGCTTCAGCAACTACCGCTTTACTAGGCCAAAAATAATTTTTCGTTAAACTTGCCCCAGTTACAACCAATAAGGTTGCTGCAAACCACAATGCTGTTTTTAGCTTGCCTTGTGATTGGCCACTTTGCCAATGGTGTAAATAAAGCGCTGTAGCAAGTGCTAATAAACCCGCCATTAACCAAATGATTTCAATATCAACAATACGCTCTAACAGAATAAGCGGCACGACCAGCATGATGAAACCAAATAGGGTTTTCACTTGCTCCATCCAACCACCTGCTTTTGGTAGTAATTTACCGCCAGAAGTCCCCAATAATAATAACGGTAAGCCCATGCCTAAACTGAGCACATAAAGTGTTAAACCACCGACGAGGTAGTCACCACTTTGCGCCACATAAAGTAAAGCAGCAGACAATGGCGCTGTTGTACACGGTGAAGCAATCAAGCCAGACAATACACCCATCATAAATACGCCAACATAGTTGCCGCCTTTCTGCTGGTTACTAACCTGAGTGAGCTTATTCATCATGCCGCTAGGTAATTTGATTTCGTACCAGCCAAACATCGACATTGCCAATAATACAAATAAGATACTAAAGCTAATTAGTACAGTAGGATGCTGTAAATACCCTTGTACTTGCCCACCTAATGATGCAACCACTAAGCCCAGCGCTGCGTAAGTAACGGCCATACCTTGTACATATACAAACGACAGCGAGAACGCTTTTTTAGTCGACAAATTCTGCTGACCCGCAATAAGGCTCGACAAAATCGGAAACATTGGAAATACGCAAGGCGTAAAAGCCAGACCAATACCCACTAAAAAGAAGATTACTAGGTTCGTTAGTAAACCTTGCGATGCCAATTTATCAGTATACGACTGCTCACCTGCTGGTTTTGATGCTTCTTGAGAGGGCGCTGATGATGCTTCATTTGTATCAGCTGCTTGTGTTAATGCCGCTAATGCGTTCCCCGCATCTGCAGTCTGTGATACTTGCTCACCTGCAATCACAGATAAAGGAATGGTTCTAACTTCTGGCGGATAACATAACCCTGCTTCGGCGCAGCCTTGAAAACGCACTTTAACAACTGCACCTTCTGTGACGTTGCTGAGCTTAGAAACCACACTTAACGAATCAAAGAATACCTCGGTCTTACCAAAAAATTCATCTTCAATAATCACGCCCTTGCCAAGATCAGGAACTTCAATATCAGCGCCTTTGGCAATAATTTCGACTTTCTTTTTGTAAAGGTAATAATCAGGCGCAATATCCCAGCCAATAAATAAGGTTTTGCCTTGCTGGTCAAAATCGAAAACAAACGCCTGATCAACCGGGAGAAATGTTTGCTCCGCAGGTTGTAGTAGATTTCCAAGTAAATTGTTATTACTTGCACTTGCTGGCATAAGCCACAATGCACAAAGTAATAAAAGGAACGATCGCATTAATTAAGTACCTCATCCATCCAATTAAAATAGGCTAAATTGCCCGTAGCCACATCAACGACCTGAATTTCAGGCACCTCATAACTATGCAATTTCTTGATAGTTTGGATCACCTCATTCATTTTTTCTGACTTAGTTTTGATCAGTAACTTACTCTCAATAGCTTGAGTTACCTCGCCTTCCCACATGTAAATAGATTCAATAGTAGGCAAAATGTTCACACAAGCAGCTAGCTTTTCTTTAACTAGATGTTGTGCCAACTGACGGGCTTCAGCCTCATTTGCACAAGTCGTAAAAATAAGTCGAAAATGCGTAGTCATAAGGAACCTTTATTTGATTACGTGAGTCGCACCATAGTAGCCGATAGTAACTATAATGTGTAGCGAGCAAGGTGATCCTAGGTTCCGTCTTGAAAAATGACCTGCTCACCCCAATTTATATTTCACTGACTCGAAAGAGAATGACATTTTTTAGAGAGCGTTATGTTTAGATTTTTGTTTTTGTTATTTATTTTAGTGCCGATTGTGGAGATCGCGTTACTCATCCAAGTGAGTGAAGTGATCGGCGGCTTTGCCACCATAGCGCTTGTAATTGTGACCGCGATTGTCGGTGCGAAATTAGTGAAGCAGCAAGGTATGGGCGCGATTCAAAACGTGCAATTACAAATGGCACAAGGGCAAATGCCTGCAAAAGAATTATTTACTGGATTATGTGTGATTATCGCCGGTGTTTTATTAATGACACCAGGCATCATGACTGACTTTTTTGGCTTTTTACTACTTACGCCAGCAATCCGCAACAAACTGGCTGCAAGCCTTGCTAGTCAAGCGACTGTGCGTATGAGTTCACAGGCAAATCAAGGCTCTACACACTTCCAATATCATAGTAAAACAACCACTCATGAAGAGCCAAACCATCAACCTACAACTATTGATGGTGAATTTGAGCGAAAAGATTAAAATTTTTTAATTTTTTTACTTGGATTTTTTTAAGCCACCCCCATTAATGAATGCAATGAAACGCAACGGGTGGCTTAGCAACCCCCTGCAATAACACAAGATTTTTTCTGTACTGTTCAGAAACTGTTAGGAGAACTAAATAAATGAACATTCGTCCTTTACATGATCGCGTCATCGTTAAGCGTCTAGAAGAAGAAACTAAGTCTGCTGGCGGTATTGTATTAACTGGCTCTGCAGCTGAAAAATCAACTCGCGGAGAAGTTATCGCTGTTGGTAATGGCCGTGTTTTAGACAACGGTGAAGTAAGAGCATTAGAAGTTAAAGCCGGTGACACTGTGCTGTTCGGCTCTTATGTTGAAAAAGCTGAAAAGATCGAAGGTCAAGAGTACCTGATCATGCGTGAAGATAACATTCTAGGCATTGTAGGCTAATCCTACTTTTCGTTTAGCAACCCGTTTACAGAATTTAAGAGGAATTTAATCATGGCAGCAAAAGAAGTACTTTTTGCAGGTGACGCACGTGGCAAAATGCTAACTGGCGTAAACATTTTAGCAAACGCAGTAAAAGTAACTTTAGGTCCTAAAGGCCGTAACGTTGTATTAGACAAGTCATTCGGCGCTCCAGTGATCACTAAAGATGGTGTATCTGTAGCTAAAGAGATCGAGCTTGAAGACAAGTTCGAAAACATGGGCGCACAGATGGTTAAAGAAGTAGCGTCTAAAGCGAATGACGCTGCAGGTGACGGTACAACAACTGCAACAGTATTAGCGCAAGCTATCGTAAACGAAGGCTTAAAAGCAGTTGCAGCGGGTATGAACCCAATGGACCTTAAGCGTGGTATCGACAAAGCAGTTACTGCAGCAGTTGAAGAGCTTAAAGCACTGTCTGTTCCATGTGCAGACACTAAAGCAATTGCACAAGTAGGTACTATTTCTGCTAACTCTGATAAAGAAATCGGTGACATCATTGCAGAAGCAATGGAAAAAGTAGGCCGTGATTCAGGCGTTATCACTGTTGAAGAAGGTCAGTCGTTAGAAAACGAACTAGACGTAGTTGAAGGTATGCAGTTTGACCGCGGTTACCTTTCTCCATACTTCATCAACAACGCTGAAAAAGGCGCTGTAGAGCTAGACAACCCATTCATTCTACTTGTAGACAAAAAAGTATCTAACATCCGTGAGCTACTACCTACATTAGAAGCAGTAGCTAAAGCTAGCAAGCCACTACTTATCATTGCTGAAGACCTTGAAGGTGAAGCACTTGCAACACTTGTTGTAAACAACATGCGCGGTATCGTTAAAGTATCTGCGGTTAAAGCACCTGGTTTTGGCGACCGTCGTAAAGCAATGCTACAAGACATCGCAGTATTAACAGGTGGTACTGTTATTTCTGAAGAAATCGGTTTAGAGCTAGAGAAAGCGACAATCGAAGACCTAGGTACAGCGAAGCGCGTTGTGATCACTAAAGATGATACAACAATCATCGACGGTGCAGGCGAAGAAGACGGCATCAATGGTCGTGTTGCACAAATCAAAGCACAAATCGAAGAAGCGACGTCTGACTACGATAAAGAGAAACTACAAGAGCGTATGGCTAAACTAGCTGGCGGTGTTGCAGTAATCAAAGTTGGCGCAGCAACTGAAATCGAAATGAAAGAGAAGAAAGACCGCGTTGAAGATGCACTTCACGCAACTCGCGCAGCGGTTGAAGAAGGTGTTGTACCAGGTGGTGGTGTTGCACTAGTTCGCGTAGCAAGCAAACTTGTTGAACTTGCTGGCGACAACGAAGACCAAAGCCACGGTATCAAAGTTGCACTACGTGCGATGGAAGCACCACTTCGTCAAATCGTAACTAACGCAGGTGACGAAGCATCTGTTGTTGTTAACTCAGTAAAAGGCGGTGAAGGTAACTACGGTTACAACGCAGCATCAGGCGAGTACAACGACATGATCGAAATGGGTATCTTAGACCCAACTAAAGTAACGCGTTCTGCACTACAGTACGCAGCTTCAATCGCGGGTCTTATGATCACAACTGAAGCAATGGTTGCTGAAATCCCGAAAGATGAGCCAGCTGCTCCAGATATGGGCGGCATGGGCGGCATGGGTGGTATGGGCGGCATGATGTAATCATCCCCAAGCACCTCGCTTAAAAAACCCAGCTTCGGCTGGGTTTTCTTTTAGCTATCAGTTTTAAGCTGTCAGCTATCACAGAAACTGACGGCTGACGGCTGACGGCTGACGGCTGACGGCTGCCGGCT
>NZ_PNDF01000110.1:0-1484 GCF_005887195.1 Pseudoalteromonas sp. S1650
ACAATAATACTTAATTAAGCGAATTGGTATAAATAAAAACGGCCCTTTATGGGCTAATGCCAGTCAGTTAAGAGCTGACTGGCATTTTCTTTTATAGGGATATTTATTAGGTTTCCTTCTTACCACCCTTGGATAATGCCTGTCTGGTAGCCTATCGGGTAAGATAAACAACCTAAGAGTTGTCAGTAATTCATCATAATGAGCAGGTAATTTACTTGCACTATGTAT
The DNA here is from genome assembly GCF_005887195.1 of Pseudoalteromonas sp. S1650. Taxonomy (NCBI): domain Bacteria; kingdom Pseudomonadati; phylum Pseudomonadota; class Gammaproteobacteria; order Alteromonadales; family Pseudoalteromonadaceae; genus Pseudoalteromonas; species Pseudoalteromonas sp. S1650. Next base: position 229 of record NZ_PNDF01000110.1, read on the forward strand.
TGGCGTAAACATGAAGAAAGCGATTACCTGACGCATAGATTGGCTAAAACTTAATTGAGTAGGCAAGATATCTTCTTCTTTAGTTGCATCAAGCATGATTATGCGTATTAAGTTGTAAGCGAGTAATAACCCCCATAACTCTTGGCGTACCATGTCTGGCTTCTTACTACGTAATGTGTGTTTGCTATGATTCAATCCCTGCTTTATTTCTCTAAACGCCAGCTCAATTTCCCAACGTTGTGTATAAACCTCTATTAATTCGTCATGCGGAAATCGTAAAGGGTCAATAAGCGAACTAAGAACACGATAGCTTTTTCCATCAGCTTTATAAGTGGTTAATCTTGCCGTTATAGTATCTGGTAATGACTCAAACTTCTTTCTAGCCTGAGGGCTTGTGGACAAGGTAACTATTTTATCATTATCACTGATACTGTGTTCAACTTGATACTGTAAATCCTTCCTTGCTGGTAACATCCAGTGAGCGTTATTTCCTTGGTTTTGCCATTGATGTAGCAGTCCTAATGAGTAATAACCACGGTCAAACAAGGTTAGAGAATTATCCGGTACGGCTGGTAATAGACGTTGAGCTAGGCTCATTTCACCTACGCAACGGGCGTCAAAACTACTGTCTAGCAATAAGTGGCTAGATACTTCCATTAAGCTACACATTCGAACTTGTGGGTAGCTGACTTCTCCATGTTGATTACTGTCACTGCCAAACTTTTCTCGGTTTTCTTGATTATCATGAGTTCGGAAGCTAACGCCATCCACTGCAAGTAAATTAAGTCCACACCACTGCTCAAAAGGCTGGGTGGTAAACGCTTTATGTGAAAGTAGTTGAAATGTTTGTTGGACTGCTTCGTAACCCAATCTTTGGCGACCTTGCACTAGTGCGCTCGGCGCTACTAATTTGTTTTTTCCGGGCAGAGATATATCGAGTCTATTAGCAATATCCCACACGGTTTCGTTTCGGAATAAACTCATTCCAATGACAGACCACATAACAGCTTCTAGCGGTAATCGCCTTCTGCGAACAGTTGCAACACCCGCATGTTCAAATGCTTGTTCAAGAATATCAGGGTCAAGAACCTGCTTAAGTTTGTCGAGCGTATGTACATCATCTAAAAAGGAGGACATATCATCGAAGTGCTGAATTAGAGACATAAAAAATCCGATATTATTTCTAATATCGGATTTTGAAGCTATGAAAAGATCAGTCAAGTGATCATAAAAATATTCTTAACTGATCAGCATTA
>NZ_PNDF01000111.1:0-933 GCF_005887195.1 Pseudoalteromonas sp. S1650
CATTATTGGCCCACTCTACAGTTTTTGATTTATAGGCACTCCAATTACCAGTTCGGGTATGAGCCAACATAGCATCAAGTTCGTTGTTGTGACGTTCAAACATAAAGCGAACAGCTAAGTAACCCCAGCGATAAATTCGATCTTGATCAAATCCATCATAGGTGGTGTCAAAAATTTGCGCTAGTGTATAGCGCGAGCCATCACTAATAGTGGCTTTTGCAGCATCGTTGTTATTTAAATTAGCAACATACTCTGCAACCCCCTCTGACCACCAGACAATATCTTCTGTGGGTGCGTTAAAGTCACCATATAAGTCGAAACGGCCATCTAAATAGTGAACATACTCGTGCTCTAAGTTCCATACATAGTGCTCTGCATTGGCATAACTTGCTTCATAAGCTATAAAATTAGCTTGGTTGCCAGCTACAGATGGGTCACCTTCTAAATACATACCACCATTGTTAGTATTTATACCAAAGATAGCACCTGCGTACTTGCTATAATCGTCACTACTGTCAAATATATTTACTTGTAAAAAGTTATTGTTGTCATCAGCAACAGGGGTGTTATTTGTGGCTAGCTTATTATGAAAAAGCCCTTCTTCAGCGCCCATAGCATCACATGCTGCTGCATGTTGAATAGCCGTCATATTTTGCGAGCGAATTTTTATAGTACTACTACAGCTATAATTTTGTGACAACACTTGTTGAGTTAGTTCATCAACAAAGCCACAAATACCGTAGTCATTACAATCTGCGTAATAACTTACAGAATCAGCTGCTGCAAGCCATACTGCATCACCATAACCAAAACTGTTATAGGTGCTAAAAATAGCTTTCAAACCAGTGTCAACACTTTCTTGTATTGGCGTGCCTGAATATTGTTTTAAACGAGCTAGTTCACTGGCAGCGTTAACAATCAAGTATTGTGCAT
>NZ_PNDF01000112.1:0-415 GCF_005887195.1 Pseudoalteromonas sp. S1650
GATAGTCCCGTAAACGAAAATGCATCTTAAGTGAAATCGAGTAGGTCGGAGCACGTGAAACTTTGACTGAATATAGGTGGACCATCATCTAAGGCTAAATACTCCCAACTGACCGATAGTGAACCAGTACCGTGAGGGAAAGGCGAAAAGAACCCCTGTGAGGGGAGTGAAATAGAACCTGAAACCGTGTACGTACAAGCAGTAGGAGCCCTTCGAGGGTGACTGCGTACCTTTTGTATAATGGGTCAGCGACTTATATTTTGTAGCGAGGTTAACCGATTAGGGTAGCCGGAGGGAAACCGCGTCTAAACTGGGCGTTATAGTTGCAAGCGATAGACCCGAAACCCGGTGATCTAGCCTGGGGCTGGGTGAAGCTTGAGTAACATCAACTGGATGACCGACCCGCCGACAGTGG
>NZ_PNDF01000113.1:0-4491 GCF_005887195.1 Pseudoalteromonas sp. S1650
CCAGTGCGCAGTCGCTCACCTTGTAAGCGTGCCATAGGTAAATTGGTTTCTTGCGCTGTTTGCGTTAGTAAATCATCGCCAAGTGCTAAAACTTGCTCTGCAATACACTCTAAAAAATCTGCACGCTGACTAAAACTCGTTTTTCTGTACTCGATAAAAGCATTATCAGCAGCATCAACTGCTGTATTTAACTGAGTACTCGTTACATTAAAGTAGCGTGTCGATAATGGTTGATTTTTAGCCGGTGAAAAGGCTTGAAATTCACCTTGCTCAGCGCGACCTTGCCATTGTCCGGCAATTAGGCTTTGTCCTGTTAATGTCATGCTTTTCTCCTCGTTAAATTACTTGAAACCCATAGGCATATGGGTCGTCGTCATCTACTGTAATGGTGCTCGTTCCGGTTACCCGAGACCAGCCACGAATGCTAGGTAAAATAGCAGTTTGACCTGCCACTTCAGACACCTGCTCTATACAGCCAATAAACTGGCTGCCAATATAACTTTCATGAATAAATGCATCGCCTTGCTGCAATAAGCCTTTACTAAACAACTGAGCCATGCGGGCGCTAGTGCCTGTTCCGCATGGTGAGCGGTCAATGGCTTTATCTCCATAAAAAACCGCATTAGCCGCATCTGAGTTGGAATTTTTGGGTGAGCCAGTCCATAACACATGGCTAGCACCTTGAACGGTAGAGTCGAGCGGATGGATACATTGTATTTTGGTATTAATAGCATCACGCACTAATGGGCTGTATTTGAGTAATTGCCCTGCACTAAAATGTTCAATACCTTTAAAGTTGCCCTGTGGTTCAACAATAATATAAAAGTTACCACCAAAGGCGATATCAACCTTTAATTCGCCCAACTCTGGAATATTGATACATATAGACTGATGCGCTAAATAAGCAGGCACATTGTAAATTTTAACCCACTGCACTTTACCACCAGTCATTTCATAATTGACCTGAACTCGTCCTGCTGGAGTATCCAGTTTTAAAGTACCGGGGGTTTTAGCATGCAGCAAACCATGCTCTAAGGCGAAGGTAACAATACCCATTGTACCGTGACCACACATAGGTAAGCAGCCGGAAGTTTCTACAAATAAAATGGCTGCATCACCATCTTCGCTAGTAGGTGGGTATAAAAAACCGCCCGACATCATATCGTGACCTCTGGGCTCAAACATGAGCGCTTGACGGATCCAGTCATGGTTAGCCAAAAAGTCCTGGCGCTTTTCGCTCATGGTATTTCCCTGTAACAGAGGGTGGCCACTTGTTATAAGCCGCACAGGGTTACCGCAAGTATGGCCATCTATACAAAAAAATGTTCCTTTGCGCATCACTTAATCCAATTTAGGTTTATTTACATCAACACAATACGCTTTCGCAGTATCGTTAAGCGTTGATGAAGAAGTTTTTTCATTTACAACCAGTAGTTTAAAATCTGCTATAGCTTTTACTATAGCGCTGCCAACTAGTTGCCATGTAGAGTTAACTAACTCATCACTATTAAACTGAGCGGCTATTGCTGGGTTTACACCATGCCAATTGGTTTTCATTTGCCTATTCCGAACTGAATTTATGCTTGATATGATAAGTATATTGTATACAATAATCAATATCCTATTTTAATATTAAATTTATAGGTACACACCCTTAAAAGATTACAAATAACTAATTACACATAACTAATTGAAATTTATAACTAAAAATGAGTTAGAAAGAGCTTGTAGAGCTTTTTCTTACTACTTGTCAGTAAATACAATATCGATTTATTTTTTAAAAAACGTATAGCGTTTTACTTTTATCATCAGGGGAAGGTAATTTTGACCAATACAAGAACTCAAAGAGTCGCCGTGATCGGTGCCGGTGTAATTGGTATTTGCACAGCTTTACAGTTACAACAAGCTGGCTTTGCAGTGACGCTATACGATGAAAATGGCCTAGCGCAAGGCTGTTCAAAAGGTAATGCTGGGCACTTTGCCACCGAACAGGTATTTCCTCTAGCGCAGGTAGCATTATTAAAAAAATTACCTGCTATGCTTTTTAACCCATTAGGACCATTGCGCATTGATTGGCGCTATGCAATAAAAGCTCTCCCTTGGTTTTGGCAGTTTATTAAAAATATGCCTACTGCCAGATTTATTGCACATACACACGCTCTCAAAGCCTTAAATGAACATGCAATTCATGCTTATGAAAGATTATTAGCAAACTATCAACTGGGCCACCTGCTTACTAAACAAGGGAGTTTACTTACCTTTGAAAAAACCCCATTGGTTGATGTGCAGCGCACCTTGGCTATGTATCAAGCGCAAGGAATTAAAGTAAAGCTACTTGATACAAAGCAAGTACATGCTCTAGAGCCCAGTTTATCCGACAAAATAAAACACGCTTTATTATTTGAAGACGTTGCTCATAGTATTGAACCACATTTATTTTGTATCCAATTAGCGCAAAAGTTCAGTTTATTAAAAGGGCAATTTCGTCAACAGAAAGTAGTTGCTATCACGCCTAAAAGTGAAGGTTTTATGGTGAGTGATGAACAAGATAGTCTCAATTTCGATAAAGTCGTGATCGCAGCGGGTGCTTGGAGTGCCTCTCTCATCGAGCCGCTTGGATACACAGCACCTTTAGATACCGAGCGTGGTTACCACTGTATGGTTAATATTAACCATGGCCTAACACGGCCCGTAGCTTCCGCTGAACGGAGTCTTATCATGACCCCGATGAGTCAAGGGTTAAGAGTGGCAGGCACAGTGGAGTTTGCGGGTATAAATAGAAAGGCTAATAATAAACGTGCATTAGCTTTACTGCCCCATGCACAAGCGTTATTAGCTAGCCAGCCTCTTAGTGCCAAGACTACATGGATGGGCTGTAGGCCATCATTGCCTGACTCATTACCTATAATAGGCCAAGCCCCCAATCACAATAACCTGTACTTTGCCTTTGGTCATCAGCATTTAGGGTTGACACAAGGAGCCATAACTTCCGAGTTAATTACAGATTTGTGTCTCAATAAAGCCCCCTCCATAAATTTAGAGCCATATTCTATAAACCGGTTTATGCGCTAATTTTTTAAAAATTATAATTAAACAAATACATAGGAGAACCTAATGATGACCAAAGGTATTGGTACTCAAACGAAAGAACAAGCACTTGCTAGTCTTTCCAATATGACTCGCGATTTAATTCCCATTCAAGCTGATGAGCATCTAGCCCGTATTGCCCGTGCTCAAGAGTATATGCAAGCCAATAATATTGATGCAATTTACTTAAATGCAGGGACTAACCTTACTTACTTTACGGGTATGCGCTGGTACGCAAGTGAGCGCATGGTCGGTGCTATTTTACCCGCGAAGGGCGAAGTACAATATATAGCCCCTGATTTTGAAATTGGCTCTCTCAATGGCTTTAAAGTTATAGAAGGCCCAATTCGCGGCTGGCTTGAACACGAAAGTCCTTATGCATTATTTGTCAAAGTGCTCACCGAAATGGGCATTGCTGAGAACGGCACTGTAGGGATTGACGAAAGCGCGCAGTTTTTCATTTTCGATGGCATAAATAAAGCGCAAACAGGCTTAAACCTCGTTAATGCACAGCCTGTTACAGCTCATTGCCGCATGCATAAGTCAGCCAATGAACTAATGCTAATACAGCGTGCGATGGATATGACCTTAAAAGTTCATCAGGCCACAGCGAGCATGCTATATGAGGGTATAAGCACAACTGAGGTAGAAGAATTTATTAAACAAGCGCACAAAAAAGTTGGCGCGCCTGGTAACTACTTTTGCATCGTTTTGTTTGGCCTCGCGACATCATTTCCTCATGGTGTCAAAGAGCCACAAATTCTTAAAAAAGGAGATATGGTTTTAATTGATACTGGCTGTAAAGTACACGACTACTTATCAGATATAACTCGCACTTACGTATTTGGTGAAGCTACAGACCGCCAACGCCAATTTTGGAATTATGAAAAAGCCGCACAAATGGCCGCTTTTGATGCAGCTCAAACAGGTCAAAGTTGTGAGAGTGTCGACAACGCTGCCCGCTCTTACTTAGCAGAGCAAGGCCTTGGCCCTGAGTATCAAACACCTGGCTGCCCACACCGTACCGGTCATGGTATAGGCTTAGACATCCATGAATGGCCTTACCTAGTCGGCGGCGATAAAACACCTCTAGCCGCAGGTATGTGCTTTAGTAATGAGCCAATGCTAGTTGTACCTGGTGAATTTGGTGTGCGTTTAGAGGATCACTTTTATATTACTGAAAATGGTCCAAAGTGGTTCACTGAACCCGCTCATAGCCTCGAAAACCCATTTGGGTTATAAGATAAATATACTCATTGCTGCACGGCGAATACTTACCGTGCAGCTAATTAGTACTTGAACATTAGGCTTGCGCAATCTCACCCTTTCAAGGGCGAGTCAAGCAAGAGGTAACTAGTCTTTTTTCTGACTTAAAGCGCGTGAAGTTTTTACGGCTCTTTCACT
>NZ_PNDF01000114.1:0-12302 GCF_005887195.1 Pseudoalteromonas sp. S1650
TATCAACGAGGTTTTATTGCCTAAAAATAGGTCACTTAATTAAGCGAATTGGTATAACAAACAGTATTGAATAAATACACTTTCTTTAAATAGCCGATAAAGTGTTAGACAAGTACAAAGGGGCTCTATATAATCAAAAATGACAACGCTGTCATTATTATTGATTGTTATTCTCAATATTCCCTTAAACTCATTCTGCCCAGAAAAAGTTAAAAATAATTTGTACATGACAGCGCGCTTTTAGAAACACGTTAGTTTTTAAGCTAATTTATTGTTAGATAACAGGTTTTATATAACTTTTAGTTATGGTTAATAAATGCCCAGTGGAAACTAAAGCTTACAAAAATACATGTAATTTTTAGCTAATTTCAAAAACTCATCCTTTTGGTCTTTTCATCTGCAATATCACTCATGCTATATTTGCGCCGTTTATTTGTAACAATTCTTAAAAACTCAATATTAAATATTAGTTATATCAATAACTTGATTATTTCGTTGTAAATTTTTTGCACAAATTAACCAAAAAGATGTAGCACAAATGTAATTTAGAGTGTATGGTTTGTTACTAGATGACAGCGTTGTCATCATCACTGGGCAGAAGTGATATAAAAAACCAACAAAATGATTCAAGGGGAATCCTGTGTTAGCTAAAAATTTTAAGAAAAGCTTATTAGCAGTTAATATCGGCCTCGTAATGAGTGCTGGGTTCACTGGCGCTGCATACGCAGCAGATGAAACTAAAGTTCAAGAAGATGTTGAAGTAATTGAAGTTCGCGGTATTCGCCGTTCACTTGAAGCTTCAATGAATACTAAGCGCTTTGCTGACAGCGTTGTCGATGCTGTATCTGCAGAAGACATCGGTAAGTTTCCTGATGGCGATGTAGGTGAAGCACTAGGTCGTATTTCAGGTGTTGCTGTTAACCGTCAATTCGGTCAAGGTCAGCAAGTGTCTATCCGTGGTGCTTCAAGCCAATTAACACGCACACTTTTAAACGGTCAAACTGTTGCATCAACAGGTTGGTATGACCAACAATCAATCGACCGTAGCTTCAACTATACGCTTTTACCACCTGAATTAGTTGGTGAAATCCAAGTTTATAAATCTTCTCAAGCTGACGTTGTAGAAGGTGGTGTTGGTGGTACTGTTATTGTTAACACTCGTAAGCCACTTGATCTTGACGCTGGTACAACTTTCTTAAGTGCAAAAGCCGACTACGGCACAATCTCTGAAGAAACAGACCCTCAAGTTTCTGGCTTATTTAGCTGGAAAAATGACGAAGAAACATTCGGTTTATTAGGTTCAGTATCTTGGGCTGAAACAAACTACCAACGTAACGGTATCGAATCACTGATCGGTTGGGGTGATATTGTTCCTACTACGTTCCAACAAGAGCGTGAACGTACAGCATTAAATGCAACTTTCCAGTATCGTCCTACAGAAAACCTAGAGCTAGGTTTAAACATCATGAGCCTTGAGTTAGATGCAAACAATGCAAATACCTCAAACTTCGTAATGTTCCCTGACGACAAAGAAGCAGCTTGTGAGCAAACAAATGCATCAGGTACATGTACTTTCTATCGTCGTACTGGTGAAGGTGTAAATCCAGGTTGGACTCAAACTTGGGCACGTATTGCGAGCATGTCATCTGACACAGCTGATTTCAGCCTTAAATACGAAGGTGAAAACTTCACATTAAAAGGTCGTTTCGGTACAACTGAATCAGAAGGTGGTACAGACCTTACTGCAAACTACGGTAACTTCATTGGTGTTCCATCTGATTACGCGGGTACTTATGATGCAACTGGTGATGTGATCAAAATTGATATCAATAACAAATACTTTGAAGCATCAGATTTTGCAGGTCCATTATCTCCAGCTGGTTGGGCACTTAAAAAGCAACCTAACACAGATGAAGAAACTTACGCACAGTTAGACCTTTCTTTCCCTGTTGATTTTGGTGCTATCACAGCAATCAAAACAGGTTTCCGTTGGGCTGACCATGAAGTAAAACAAGAGACTTACTCAACTACTTTAGTTGATACATTACCAACTGGTGATGGTGAGACTTACTACTCAGGTACTATGTCATCAGGTGCTGGTTTCACTTTACCAAAGCCAGATTTTGACAAAATGGTAGCAGATGCACGTGCTGCAATTGTAAGCTTCGATAATGATTCAGCTGTATACCGCTCAGGTTACGGTACAATTGAAGAAGAGAACTTTGCAGTTTACGCAATGGCAGAGTTCTCTGCAGAATCTATCCGCGGTAACTTCGGTTTACGTTATATCTCTACAGATGCAGAATCAGATTACTACGGTTTTGCAAACGGTGAGTACGAAAGCTCTCTAAGCACAGATAAAGCGAGCTACAACGACGTATTACCTAGCATCAATATCGCTTTCGATTTAGCTGAAGATGTAATTTTACGTACCTCTGCAGCACAAGTAATTGCTCGTCCTAACTACACAGATATGTTCTCTGCATCATCTTTTGCAGGTTACGCTGATGGTACAGCAAATAACGAAGTACTAACTAAAGGTAACGTAGGCCTTAACCCATTCAAAGCAACTCAAGCTGATTTAGGTATTGAGTGGTACTTTGATGGTGACGGTATGGTAAGTGCAACTTACTTCTTCAAAGACATCACATCATTTGTTACTTCAAGCCAAATCTTGAATCAACAAATCGGTGTTGTAGACCCAGATACTCAAGGTGATAACTGGACGCTATCTACTAAGCTTAATGCAAGTGGTGGCCAAATCGAAGGTATCGAGCTACAAATTCAAGATGGCTTTGACAGTGGCTTTGGTTACTCAGCAAACTACACATTCGTAGATGCACCATCAGAAGCTGAAAACTACCCAGATATGATCCCATTATTCTCAGATTCGTCTAAGCATACTGTGAACTTAGTGGGTTACTATGAAACAGATACTTACTCAGCACGTTTAGCTTATAACTGGCGTTCAGAGTACATGATCCGTGAGCTTCCTGGTTTCTACGGTAACCGTGAGCACCAATCATACGGTACTCTTGATTTCAGTGCTAACTACAGCGTAACTGATAACATTGACGTAACGTTTGAAGCTGTTAACTTAACTGAAGAAGACAGCGTACAAATCGGTGTTGCTCCTTCTGATGCAGAAGTAGTTCCTGAGCTTCGTAACGGCTACCCAGCATGGAGCTTTGAAGGTGAAGCACGCTACAAGCTAGGTGTATCACTACGTTTCTAATTTGATTTAGATAACGAAATTAAGAAAGCCCAGCTCGCACTGGGCTTTTTTGTGAGTAATACCAACCCGCAATAATACTTAGTCATTTTGAGGGATTAAACCTGTCGCTAACTGCGTTAAAAATTTCTGATTTAGAACAACTAAATAACGAAATTTTTGCCTTGTTATTAACAAGGTTTTCTTGCCTCAAACTAGACCATTTAATTAAGCGAATTGGTATAAAAGTGGGCGAGTGAAAATGATAAAAAAAATCGCAATTGTTGGTGGTGGAACAGCAGGTTGGTTAGCCGCTAACCATTTGGGTCATGCGCTTTTGCAAAGTGGCATTGAGATCACGTTAATCGAGTCTCCTAATATTGCCAGCATAGGTGTCGGTGAAGGTACTGTTCCTTCGATGCGCAACTCTTTGCAAAAGTTTGGTATCAGTGAAAGTGATTTTATCAATGAATGTGATGTTACTTTTAAGCAGTCAATCAAGTTTGTAAATTGGCTAGATAAACACAAACATGGTGCTAACTTTTACCATCATTTATTTGATCACCCACATATATTCGGTGAGGAGTTAACGCAGCAGTGGCTTGCTGAGGGTAACGGTAATGATTACGCAGACTTTGTTTCTAAGCAGCATGCATGTTGTGAAAATAATTTAGCTCCAAAAACAATTGCGACACCGCAATATGCAGGTATCAATGGCTATGCCTATCATTTTGATGCTAAAAAGTTTGCTGCTTTCTTAGGAAGCCATGCCACGCAACATTTTGCTGTAAAACACCTGTTTGCAGAAATTAAAGATGTCAGCTGTGATGAGCAAGGTTTTATTACACACCTAATTGACTCAGAAACTAACGCCTTAGAATTTGACTTTATAATTGATTGCTCCGGTTTTTCGGCTGCCTTTATTGGGCAAAAACTAGGGGTGGGCTTTGTTGATAAGTCAGATAGTTTATTAACTGATACTGCAATCACATTGCAAGTACCGACACAAAGCGATGATGAAATACCGCCTTACACTATTGCCACGGCACACCAAGCCGGTTGGATCTGGGATATTGCGCTAACAGAGCGAAGAGGGGTGGGGTTTGTTTATTCATCTAAGTATATGAGCGATGATAAAGCGCACGCTAAATTGCATCATTATTTAGGTAATAAATTTGAGCACTTAACACCACGAAAGATCCCGATGAAAGTAGGGCACAGAGAAAAAATGTGGCACAAAAACTGTGTGGCTATCGGGTTGTCGCAAGGCTTTGTTGAGCCTCTTGAAGCAACTGCCATCTTAATTGCAGACTTTTCTGCGGGGTTATTAGCTAAACGTTTTCCGCGTACCCGAGAGGACATTAACTTAGTTGCTGATGAATACAATCAGCAGGTGAATTATGTATGGCAACAAACCTTTGATTTTATAAAAATGCATTACTGTATTTCGGATAGAACTGATTCGGCTTTTTGGCGTGATAACAAAAAAACCGATCAGTTATCAGAAAAACTAAAAAATAACCTAGCACGCTGGCAGCGCTTTACACCGGTACGCGAAGACTTTGCAAGTAAGTTCGATTTGTTCGACTTAGAAAACTACTTATACGTACTGTTTGGTATGCATTATGTACCTGCCAAACAGCAATCTAAGCAGAGCGACAATCAACAAGTTGCTGAATTTAAACAGCAGCGCGTCAATCAGCTATTAAGCGAGCTACCTAAGCACAGAGAACTGTTAGATAAAATAAAGAAATTTGGCTTACAGAAGTACTAATTTTATTAACTGAGCTGGCTAATACGTATTAGCCAACTCAGTCGATTCTAAAAAATGAGGAGATAGATAAACGACTGTTATTTAGATCATTACAGTACTTTTTGTGATTTAAAAGAGCTGCGCTATGTAATAGATTACTTTTATAAATTACGAGCCTATTGATCTTGGCTTCAATATCCACCACTTTTTCAAAAAGCGCTGTTGTTTCATTTAAATAGCCTTGATGAGTTGCACTGTGTTTTTCTGTATCAGCAATCATGTTATGCACGCTATTTTGGTTATCAGCTGTCACTTTAATAATATTCTCAGGCAGATATTTGTATATGCCTGTGCCACCCCATTCTTTAGGAGACAAATAATGCACTGCTGCAAATGTTTTATCATCCGTTGAATCAATATGTGGCATACGCTGCAAGGTATTTAATTCATCCGCATTTTGAGTAACTAATGAAAGTTTACAGCGGTGAAGATATAAATTATTTTCGCCGCTAGTAATGATCCCTTGCTCTAAAAGTTCGTTAACTAGCTGCTCAAAAGCTCGGTAGTAAGGCGCAGGCATTTCATCTCGTTTGCCAGGGTATAGAGTGCCATCGCTGCCAAAAGGCTGGAAATAGGCTGTCTCTGTGGCAAATTGATAAATAGGCTCAACGCTGTGTAAAAAGTCATCAATAATAATAACGGCTTCATTAATTTCACTAATAAACACTTGGCTTACTTTATAGTCTTTATTTAATTGATAGCCTTCCATTGTTTGCCCCAGTCTTTCCATAATTGTGGAATATACTAACAAAAATAGTGGCTTATGCGTGATAATATTTACTTGCTTATAGCTTGTTTTTTCATCACTTAAGGTTAATTAGCAACATGGGTAAATTTGTTAATTTATAATGTACAAACTGCCACAAAATTTTCACTTCCTTTTTGTTGCCAAAACCTATAGGCTTTGGGCACTAACAGCAAAAACATATTATAAAATTAATGGAGCAGTATCATGGCGGAGCAACAAGTACAGCCTTTACATAACGAAAAACATGCCAACACTAAAATTCAAAATGGCATCAACATTGAGTTCATGAAAACTCAGCACTTAGTACCTGTGGTTGCACACGAATTTGCACGCATCGCAAATGAATTCCCAATGGCATTTGTTAAAAACAACGAATCAGGTAAATTTCAAGCAGTTGCTTTATTTGGTCTAGAGCCAGGCGAAAACCTTTTCATTCAAGACGGCAAATGGACAGCTGCATTTGCACCTATGTCTATGACTCGTTACCCACTTGGTCTTGTTAAGCATCCAGAAGCTGACCAATTTGGTATCGTAATCGACGAAGCAAGCCCACTTGTAAGCGAAGAAACAGGTAATGCACTTTTCGAAAACGGTGAAGAAACTGAGTACCTTAAGCGTCGTAAAGAAGCACTTGTTTCTTTCATCGAGTTCTCTCAGGTAACTGAAGCATTCACTAAGTACCTTGCAGACAAAGAACTACTAGTAGCTCAAACGCTAACTGTAGAAATCAAAGGTGAGAAAAAAGACATCAACGGTATCTACCTTGTTGACGAGAAAAAACTTAACTCACTAGGTGATGAAGAGTTCTTAGACCTTCGTAAGCGTGGCTATTTAGCACCAATCTACTCTTTCTTAACGTCTACTCACCAAGTAGCACGTTTAGCACGTTTAAAAGCAGCTCAAGCTTAATTTTAAACTGCTGAAAAAAAGCGCCATTAGGCGCTTTTTTTGTTTCTTTCGTCTGTTAAAGCTTGAAAACCAGCGACGAATTATTCACATTGGGCTTACAAACTAAAATAAATATAAGTGCCCCTATGTTAAAAACATTACTCACCTCAGCCATTGCCCTTAGCGCATTATCATTTAGTACTTTCAGCCATAGTAGTGATCAACCTTTCGCTATTGCTATTCATGGTGGTGCTGGAACAATTGAAAAAAGCCGCTTCACGCCAGAGCAAGAAAAAGCTTACCGTGCAAAACTAAAAGAAGCCGTTGAAACAGGCTATGCTGTGCTCGAAAAAGGTGGTGAGAGCCTAGATGCCATTACTGCGGCAATTAATGTGCTTGAGAACTCGCCGTATTTCAACGCTGGTCGCGGTGCTGTATATACTTATGACGGTGCACATGAGCTTGACGCATCGATTATGGATGGTCGTACACGCCAAGCAGGAGCTGTTGCTGGGGTTAAACACATTGAAAACCCAATTAACCTGGCCCGCCTAGTGATGGAGAATTCAGTGCATGTTATGCTCAGCGGTCAAGGTGCCGAAGAGTTTGCAAAAACTCAAGGTATGCCGCTGGTTGAAAACAATCTTTTCGATACTGAAAATCGCTACAAAGCGTTATTAAAAGCAAAAGAAAAGCTCGATAAACAAAAAGTCACCAGCAAAGACTACCAAGCTGCACACAAAGCCCTGCCAGTTAATTACAAAATGGGCACTGTTGGAGCGGTTGCACTTGATAAAAACGGTAATATCGCCGCAGGTACCTCTACAGGTGGTATGACAGCAAAACGTTTTGGTCGTGTGGGTGATTCACCTGTGATTGGTGCAGGAACCTTTGCTGAAAATGAATCATGTGCAGTATCTGCGACAGGTCATGGTGAGTATTTTATTCGCTACAATGTGGCAGCTGATATTTGTGCTCGCGTAAAATACCAAGGTAAAACCATTGTGGAAGCAGGTAACGAAGTGATCCACGATGTATTAATGCCTGTAGGGGGAACTGGTGGTGTGATCATCATTGATGCTAAAGGTAACATCAGTTTGCCGTTTAACACCGCTGGTATGTATCGTGCGAGTAAATCGAATACATCACCAACGTATGTGGGTATTTTTAAAGACGAGTAATTACCTGTAACGAATCTTCATGCAATAAAAAACCGAGTTTCACAACTCGGTTTTTTATTGCCACCAAAGTTATTGGCGATTAATTTTTACCTTGAAAGGTGTTTCATCTTGATTCGTTGAGCGATAAGGGTTGATATCTAAACCGCCACGGCGTGTATAACGGGCATACACTTCAAGCTCTTCGAGGTTTAACTGCTGCATTAAATCGCAGTAAATACGCTCCACACATTGTTCATGAAATTCGTTGTGAGTTCTAAACGAAATTAAATATTTTAATAAGGCTTCATGGCAAATCGCTTGGCCTTTATAACGAATAATCACACTCGCCCAATCAGGCTGTGAGGTGATCAAACAGTTCGATTTTAGTAAGTGACTATGTAGGGTTTCTGAGACAATCTCATCACCATTATGGCGAAGTGAGCTGGCATCAATATCATAGCTAGTGATTTCGATATCCAGATCATCAATACATTCGCCCGGTAACGCTGAAAATGGCAAACAATTGAAATCATCAGCTTGGTATAAAGTAACGATCACCGGTGCATTTACCGCATCGGATAAGTCTTTGCTCAGTGCTTGATGTACGTCATCCGGCGTCTCAAAACGTGTTTGATTAAAGCTGTTTAGGTACAATTTGAATGACTTTGACTCAATGATGTGACTGCTTTGACAAGGAAATACAAACGTTGCCACAGCGACCATTGGCTTACCCTTGCTATTTAGCCACGATAATTCATAGCCAGTCCAAATATCTTGGCCTTTAAACGGTAAGTTATCTTCGCTAACACCTAATGCATCACGGTTTAATTTACGGGCAATAGGAAACAGTAAACTGGGTGTGTAGGTATCTACATACTCTGTGCTTTTACCAAGAACACTGTTTTTCAGTTCGGGTGAGTTGCTGTAATCTGTCATCTTTACACTTTTGTAGTTACAATGGCGGCATTATACCTAAAGCCAATGAGTTTCGCAGTATGTCTGTTTCTACAAAATTAGATAAGTTACATCAAGCATTTAGTGAAAAATGCCTCGAACGCACAGGAAAGCTTCCTGTTATTGAACATGATACAGCATGGCCAAGTCCATGTGAGCAGGGCGAAGTAGATGAGAAGGGGCTCATTCAGTGGTGTGCAACCCCACAACAACCTGCTGGCAGTTTAGAAGACTTAGCCAAGGCACTAGAGTTATCGTTTCCTGAAGATTTAAGCCCATTGTTTGGTCATGTCTATGCGGGTAATTTGTTATTGAGTATTGATGATCATCACATTGAACTGCTACAAGCATGGAATGAAGATGATTTTAGCCGCTTACAGCAAAATATTACCGGTCACGTGTTAATGAAGCGCAAGCTAAAGCAGCCAGAAACCGTATTTATTGGTCTTACAGAGCAAGATGATCTGCTGATCACTGTATTAGTCGAAAGCGGTGAGGTTTGCTTAGAGTATGTGGGTAAAAAACCACATCATGTGCTAGCGAATAGCATCAGTGAGTTTTTAGACAAAGTAACGGTGTAAATTCAATAAGTAAAAAGGGGCGGTTGCCCCTTTCGTGTATCTGGTTATTACCTTTATTAGGTTATTGAAAGTCCCACGAGATATTCGAAACAATGCCACAGGACTCGCAACGAAAATCAAATAAGCCAAACCATGGCTCTGGTAATTTCCACTCGCCATCGCAGCTTGGGCAGCGACGTTTAAGCTCTGACTCTTTATCAACGCCGCCTACACGGTATAAATAGTAATAAACCGGCTTCTTGGTTAGAAAACTAATACGTTTCGTGATATCACGACCACGGCGGTATAAGTCACTCTTGATGCTCGTTAGCTCTTCAAGCGCAGGAAATTCACAACGGGTTGCACCATTGATCTGAATTTGATCGCACGCTTGCCAGTCTTCTTGCCATTTAATGAGTGTTTTGTAATCGCCATTGGCAATGGCTGGAATGCGAAATAACGGCACAGGCAAAAAGTCATCACCACAATAAAGCGGGCTACAGGTGTGCACGTACGTGGTATACAAAATATAGCACGACGGATCATGACACATGTCTGCGCCATTTGAGTGAATGTCTTGGCCGACCACTTTAACTTTTGGTGCCAGTAAGCCTGCAGTGTTTAATTGCTCAATGCTATGTTTTACAAACGGGCTATGGTTGAGCGGATGCATCGCATCTTCGGTTGGGCACATTACACGAGTAATGAAAAATCCATCTTTTAAAACCGTTGGAAATTCATCACCAATTATTTGGCCGTTAAAACGAAGCGCATTCACTAGGCGGTTTATCGCCTGCTCAGCAAGCTCTAGGGTAGTATCTTGGTAGCAATCAAAAGTCAGATCGACAACAAACATTATTTTTTCTCAAGCAGTGCTAATAACCTATCTAATTTAGCTTCAATACGATCCAATTGGCTTTCTTTTGGTGTACTCAGTTGTTCATTTGACGGGTTATTGATGAAATTATTAATTGAATCCGGGTTGTTTTTATATTGGCTAACCGCAGCGATGATCACAGGCATCGGCATAGGTTGGGTTAACTTACTTTTAGTTAAGGCAACTGTTGGGGTTTTACCTTCATCAAGAAGGGTTTTAATTGCATCAAATACAACGGCATTCATTTTTGTATAAACTCTTTTATAAAGACTAAAAAGCACCGCAGTATATGGGCTGCAGTGCGCGCGTATGGTAGCAATAATAGATGTGGAGTGAAATTACTTTCCTAATTAACGAGCTAAAAGAATGTTATTTAAGCTTGTTAATTAGCTCGCAGGCGTTACTGGCGTAACCTTGCGTCTAATTCATCAATCACCTCGCTCCAAGCACCATCTTCTGCAAGTGATTCTGCTAAAAAGTGTTGCTGAGCTTCATCCCAAAAAGGCGCTTCCTGCAATAGGGTTGTATCAGACAGTTGATGAGATGCTATAAAAGCATCTATTTCACTTTCTTTGCTCGGTAAACCAAGTTGTGCAAATAGGGTCGAAATATCATGTTTTGTCGTATCCATAGTTCTGCTCCTTGTGTATGGCGATAATTATTACTGCTTGAACTTAATGATGATGAACCGCAGTTTAACTTACGCTGAATTTGTCTTTAATCACCGTTGGGTATATACCTTATAGTCTAGTACGAAAATAATAAAACAAATAAAAGGATGAGTATTTTGACAGTTGCTGAACCCGAAACCTTAAGTGTGCAATACCTGAGTGCTGAAGATATCAGCACTGCCGCAAGCCTTATTTATCAAGCCTATCATGATGATCCCGTTCTTCAGAATGTATTAGGTTTTCAACAAGATAACCCAAGTAAATATGAAACTAAATTACGTGCTTTAGTACGTGAAGAGCTAGCAAGTTTCTGGCAAGAAAAACAGCCTCTAATAGGTCTTTACTCACAAAGTAGATTAAAAGCCATTGCCTGTGTATTTGATTCGGCAAGTGAACTACAAGCTGAGCGATACTGGCATTGGCGCTTAAAACTGATGCTCAGTGCAGGTTACTTGCAAACCAATCAGCTTATAGAAAAAGAGCGTACTATTCGCGAAGCGCTTTCAAGCAAAGGCCATTATCTGTTTTTAGCCTTTATAGCCGTTGACCCACATTTTCAGGGGCAAGGTTTAGGCAGATATCTGCTACGAGGGCTTGATGATTTAGTTGAGTCAAGCAATCAAGCAAGTGGTTTAGCTGTATTTGTTACCCGCTCTGAACAGCGTGAATTCTTTAGCTCTGAAGGGTTTGAGGTGTTCAAAGCCTTGAGCTTTAACCAAGTTGAAGGTGACTTGATGTTCAAAGCTGCAAATTAAGCAAAGGACGTTTTGGAAATAGCAATGTGCGATAAGTCTCACATTGCTGTGCGTTTTATCAGTTTAATGCCTTTAAATTTGTACCCATAATTGCTTATTGTAATGATTTTAAAGGATTTATTATTTTTGTCATTTTTGTGACTTAGAAAAAATTACTTTTTATGCCTACCAAGATACCCGCATTTCTCTAAACTTAATCATGTCAAGAAGACGCAGGTTCAATGAATGAACTGATGCCAAGGATTAGGATTATGGCAACAAAGCAAGATGCTTAGCAGGAAGCAAAAGGACAAGAGCTAGGGAAGCAAGGAAGAACGAGGACACTGCCAGGATGCAGTACAATCGCGGAGCGATTGAAAAGGACTGACCAAAGGATGATTTTAGCAGGAAGCTAAAGGAGCGTTTGGAAAACGAAGTGGATAGCCATTGACGGCAAGAGGACGGCACTAGGATGTGTTAAATGTTACATGAGGTAGCATGGTGGGTGTATCGGATGTATACCCGTTCAGGGGAAAGATAAAAAGGCAGCTTCGGCATAAGTAAGGATACTTAATCATGGAAGTAGCAAGATTGGGGCGTGGCTAATAGCTACGCCTTAGTTCTTTCTGGAGGTTGCACTTCTCGCACTTGCAATTATTCTTGTATAACTCGCAACTCGCAACTCG
>NZ_PNDF01000115.1:0-20303 GCF_005887195.1 Pseudoalteromonas sp. S1650
ATCAATGATCTATCACCTATCAGCTATCAGCTATCAGCTATCAGCTATCAGCTATCAGCTATCAGCTATCAGCTATCAAAAGCTTAAAACCCGAGAAATGAATGTAAAGCTATTGTTGTTTAAAAGCATAAATGATGGAACCCCCTCTCGATCTGCTAAAAACTGACTACTGAAAGCTGGCAGCTCCAAAAACAAAAAACCCAGCCGGAGCTGGGTTTTTGGTATTCTGATAAACGTAAATATTAACGTTTTGAGAATTGTGGACGCTTACGTGCTTTCTTAAGACCCACTTTCTTACGCTCAACTTTACGTGCATCACGTGTAACGAAACCTGCTTTACGAAGTGTAGGACGTAGAGACTCGTCAAACTCCATAAGTGCACGAGTGATACCGTGACGGATAGCACCAGCTTGACCAGTTGTACCACCACCTGAAACAGTGATGTGTAGGTCAAACTTTTCAGTCATTTCTACGTGCTCTAATGCTTGACGAACAACCATGCGAGCAGTCTCACGACCGAAGTACTCTTCTAGAGAGCGCTTGTTGATTACGATGTTACCAGTGCCTGGGCGTAAGAATACGCGAGCACTTGAACTTTTACGACGACCTGTACCGTAGTATTGATTTGCCATGATAGTGCTCCTTAAATGTCTAGAACCTGAGGCTGTTGTGCAGCATGGTTGTGCTCAGTACCTGAGTAAACTTTAAGTTTACGGTACATTGCGCGGCCTAAAGGACCACGTGGCAACATGCCTTTAACAGCTTTTTCGATGATCATTTCAGGCTTTGCAGCTTGAAGCTTGTCGAAAGTAGTAGACTTAAGACCACCTGGGAAACCAGTGTGTGCGTGGTACATTTTGTCTTTTGCTTTATTACCAGTAACAGTAACTTTCTCAGCGTTGATAACGATGATGTAATCACCAGTATCTACGTGAGGAGTGTATTCAGCTTTATGCTTACCGCGTAGGCGACGAGCGATTTCAGTAGCGATGCGACCTAAAGTTTTACCTTCAGCGTCAACTACGTACCAGTCACGTTTTACTGTTTCTGGCTTAGCAACAAACGTTTTCATTTATTAAAATCCAATGTTTTTTAATTAAAACCACAGGTAATTATTATTAATTACCGCTCTAAGTTGAATGCTTTAACCCCTTCGAGTTTAAGACTTTGAGCCATCAATTAGAGGCTAAACTAATATCTGGCAATAGAACGCAACGTGGCAGACGCGGGAGTGTACCAGCACTTGAACCACATTGCTATATGATGGTTGTTTTTTATTCGAGAAAATCGGCTATCAGCTAAGTGCGCGCGAAATAAATTTCACGCCTACATCAATCGTAGGCGTCACGCTTGCTTGGCGCGCCTTACATTCAACACCGTTCGGCTAATAACTGACGGCTGAAAGCTGACAGCTCACTAAGCTAGATGCTCTTTTGCTAAGTACTCTAACGATTGCATTTCTTGTAGTCGGCTAATACAGCGCTTAAATTCAAAATTTAAGTTACCTTCGCTATATAGCTCGGTTATTGGCTTTTCAGCAGAGATAATCAGCGTTACATGACGCTCGTAGAATTCATCCACTAACGCGATAAAACGACGTGCGGCATCATCATTGGCTTGCCCAAGAGCTTTTACGTTCGACAAAATCACCGTGTTATAAAGTCGGCTTATTTCCATGTAATCAACTTGGCTGCGGGCTGTTTCGCATAGTTCACTAAACTCAAACATAGCAATACAGTCAGACACTTTACGGGTTTTGATCATCCGCCCTTCAATTTCAATTTCTTTATCGAGCACACCCGGCTCAGGTGACAACTTATCGAAGTATTCAAATAAATTATCATCAGCTTGCTTATCAAGCGGACTATGGAAAATTTCGGCTTGCTCAAGGGTACGTAAGCGATAATCAACCCCCGAGTCTACATTAACAATTTCGGTGTTGGCTTTTACCAACTCAATTGCTGGTAAGAAACGTGCACGTTGCAAACCGTTTCGATACAGCTCATCAGGCACGATGTTTGACGTAGCTACCAGCACAATGCCGCGCTCAAATAAGGCTTCCATCAAACCACCTAGCAGCATTGCATCAGTGATATCTTGCACAAAAAATTCATCAAAACAGATAATATCTGTTTCTGATTTAAAGATATCTGCAACCACATTTAATGGATTACTGGTATTTTTTAACTTTTTCAGCTCATCATGCACGCGATGCATAAAACGGTGAAAGTGCACACGCATCTTACGATCAGTAGGTAAAGCTTCGTAGAACGTATCAACTAAATAGGTCTTACCTCTACCTACTCCGCCCCAAAAATACAGCCCTTTTATACTTGGCGTGCTATCTTTAGAGAATAGTTTGGCAAACCACCCCTTCGCGGCCGGTTTGTCTGCCGTTAGGTCATCATAGAGTCTTTGCAAATGGCGCACTGCATTTTCTTGCGCTGCATCATGTACAAAGTCTTCACGTTGTAAATCTTGTTGGTATTTCTGCCAAGGAGTCATAGGTCGTTACAATAAAACACAGTTAAATTTGCACAGTATATTAACACGCATCGTATCTCAGGGTATATTAGCCCGCAGTATGATTTCACAATCAAATTAAGCATATTTTAATAATGATTGGACTATAAATGCTTTTAAAGCATTTGTTTTTGTTATTTTTTCCCAAAGGGGTAGATTTATGGGCACAATTACCTGGATAGGTATTCTAATCATCGTTGCAATTTCAGCATTCTTCATTGGTGCTTTTGTAACCAAAAAACAATTTAAGCAAGACGAACTAGAACAACAAGTCGAGCAAGCTAACAATGCGCTTGAACAATATCGTCAGGATGTAGCTGATCATCTAGCGAGCACAGGTAAGCTAGTATCTAAAATGAAAGATAACTACGACCAGCTACTTAACCATGTAGAAGAGACAAATAAACTACTACTTGCTGATAAAAAACAGCACCCAAATGAGCCGTTCTTTTCTAAAGAAACAACTGAGCAATTACAAAACTCATTACAAGACCGCAGAGGCGATCGTTCAAGTGCTGAAGCTCAGCCTGCTGACTATGTTGTTGGTGAAACGGGCTTGTTCACTGGCTCAGAGAAAGTTTCAGAACATTCTAAAGCCTCTTGATGAACTTTTTTTTGACCCCATAGTCATTAGATATAACAGCTTTATATCTAAACCAAGAAAAGGGCTGCTTAAGCAGCCCTTTTTAGTTTTTGCTTTATCTCTGAAGTGGAGTAAACCCAGACTATGAAAATGAAATTATCTGTTATCAGTGCTGCTATTTTATCTTCTAGCTTATTATTAAGCCCTGCAATTTCAATGGCAAAACTTCCTGTTGCTGTAAATGGTCAACAATTGCCAACCCTCGCGCCTATGCTTGAACAGATCACACCGGGTGTGGTGAGTATTCAAGTGTCAGGCTCTAAAGAAGTTCGCCGCCGTGCGACTCCTTTTGATGACTTTTTTGGTGTTCCTCGTGGTGGCAGTCAAAAGCGTGAATTTAGTGGCCTAGGCTCAGGTGTGATCATTGATGCAGACGAAGGGTACGTGGTTACTAATAACCATGTTATCGAAGATGCCGAAAAAATGGTGGTGACCTTAGAAGATGGCCGCGAATATGACGCGACCAAAATTGGTAGTGATAAAGAGTCAGATATTGCCTTGCTGCAAATTGATGCTGAAGACTTAACAGCGCTTAAAATTGCCGATTCAGATCAATTACGTGTAGGAGACTTCGCAGTTGCCATTGGTAATCCATTTGGTCTAAGTCACACTGTAACATCAGGTATCGTCAGTGCCCTTGGCCGTAGCGGTTTAAATATAGAGGGCTATGAAGACTTTATTCAAACCGATGCAGCTATCAATCAAGGCAACTCAGGCGGCGCTTTAGTGAACCTTAATGGTGAACTGATTGGTATCAACACCGCTATCTTAGGTGCATCAGGTGGTAATGTGGGGATTGGTTTTGCCATTCCATCTACCATGATGAAAAACCTTGTT
Source organism: Pseudoalteromonas sp. S1650 (assembly GCF_005887195.1). Classification (NCBI taxonomy): domain Bacteria; kingdom Pseudomonadati; phylum Pseudomonadota; class Gammaproteobacteria; order Alteromonadales; family Pseudoalteromonadaceae; genus Pseudoalteromonas; species Pseudoalteromonas sp. S1650. Next base: position 4,004 of record NZ_PNDF01000115.1, read on the forward strand.
GACCAGATCATCGAACACGGTGAAGTGCGTCGTGGCTCGCTGGGTATTTCAGGTCGACCACTTGATGCAGGCCTCGCTAAAGCACAACAGCTAGACGTAAAACAAGGCGCTTACGTTATGCAAGTAATGGATGATACAGCAGCAAGTAAAGCGGGTATCAAAGCGGGTGATGTAATCATTAGCGTTGATGGTACTGAAATTAGTGGTTTCCATGAATTACGCAGTAAAATTGCTACCCTTGGCGAAGGCAAAAAAGTAAAACTGGGCATTTACCGAGATGGCAAAATCAAAACCGTTAATGTCACATTAGATGGTGCATCAGCAACGACTGCTGCTGGCGAAGAAACGCACCCAGCTTTCCAAGGAGCGACATTAGAAAATACCCAGAAGAGTGATGGTAAGGGTGTTGAAGTAACCGGCGTACAAGCGCGTTCTCCAGCTGCTCGTGTCGGCCTTGAAGAAGGTGATGTGATCATGCAAGTGAACCGTCAACGCGTTGAAACAATCCGCGACATGAATAAGATCATCGAAAATACCAAAGGTAACATCGTACTAGGTGTTAAACGAGGTAGAGAGCTTATTTTCGTACTTATTCAGTAAACCTAGTTGATAAATCATGAAAAAATAACAGCGGTGCTTGCCGCTGATATTTTTTTTGTGCCATCATTAAGGGATTGCTCACTGATAATAAGAATACTGTGCTGAAACTTTTAAAATTTATCCTTCCACCGCTTTTCACTGGTTTAGGCATTGCCTTTTTAGTGGTTTTATTTAGCCCAAGCCTTCGTAGCACACTGTTACCAGATATGAATTTACCTGCAGCGATATCCTCTGAACATATGAGCTTTGCTGATGCAGTACAAAAAGCAGCGCCGTCGGTTGTTACTATTTTTTCAGAAAGCATTTCCAATCAACCTCGCTATAAACGTCAAAACACCGTTCAAGCTCTTGGCTCTGGTGTGATCATGACCCAAGACGGCTATATCTTGACTAACTACCATGTAATCAAAAATGCCGACCTCATTATTGTTACGCTCGCTGATGGCCGTCGTTTTTATGATGTACAAGTGATTGGTTTTGATACTCAAACAGATTTAGCACTGTTAAAGATCAGCGCTGAGCATTTACCAAAAATTCCAGTGAACGATAAATTTAAACCACGTGTAGGTGATGTTGTTTTAGCGATAGGTAACCCGCTTAACTTAGGTCAAACCATTACCCAAGGTATTATCAGTGCGACGGGTAAACAAAACTTAATCGATAGCCCTTACAGCAGCCTATTACAGATGGATGCTGCGATTAACGTTGGCAACTCAGGTGGCGCGTTAGTCAATTCAAGAGGTGACTTAGTCGGTATTACCTCGGCACAATTTAAAACTCATGAAAATCTCGATATTCAGGGTATTTTCTTTGCGGTGCCTTACTCGATTGCCAAAGATGTGATGGATAAACTAATAAAGCATGGCCGTGTCGTACGTGGCTATTTAGGCTTTAGTGGCACCGGCATTGATAGTACAGGTAAAGATGTTAGCGATAACTTTACGCCTGTTGCAGGTATGCGTATTTCTCAACTTGATCCATTTGGCCCAGCCTGGAAAGCAGGTATTAGAGAAACAGATATTGTAGTTAAAATTGGCGGTATTTCAGTAGCAAACCCACAACAAGTACTCGAGAAACTGGCCAATACAGAGCCAGGAAAAGAACTTGAGTTTGAAGTATATCGCAATGGCAAAATCTTAAAAGTAATGGTGACTGTTGCAGAACTCGAAGACGAGCAGTAGTTACTTAGGTAATACAGATACAAAAAAGGCCTAACAAGTGTTAGGCCTTTTTTGGAAGTCTTAGCGATTAGCTTGAACGGCGCTTGATATTAGCACCTAGCGCACTCAGCTTATCTTCAATGCGTTGATAACCACGGTCTACGTGATAGATGCGGTCAACAATAGTCTCACCTTGAGCAACGATCCCTGTCAAAATAAGGCTCGCTGAAGCACGTAAATCAGTTGCCATCACTTGCGCGCCTGATAGGCTTTCTGTATCGCCACAAATTGCCGTATTACCTTCTAAGCGAATGTTTGCGCCCATACGCTGTAACTCTGGTACGTGCATAAAACGGTTTTCAAAAATCGTTTCTGTGATGGTTGCACTGCCTTTAGCTACCACATTTAAAGCTGTAAACTGCGCTTGCATATCGGTAGGGAAACCCGGGTGTGGCATAGTCTTAATATTAACTGCTTTTAATTCGCGGCCACGCATATCAAGATAAATGCTGTTATCAGTGACTTCAACCAAGGCATTGGTAGCGCGTAGTTTTTCAATCACAGGATCAAGACTATGGTGGTCTGTATTTTTACAAAGCACTTCACCGCCAGCCATTGCCGCCGCAACCAAGAAGGTACCTGTTTCAATGCGATCAGGAAGAATGCTGTACTCACAACCCGATAGTGACTCAACCCCTTCAATTTCGATACGGCTAGTGCCTGCACCGCTGATCTTCGCACCCATCGCAATTAAGCAATTAGCAAGATCGGTAATTTCAGGTTCGCGAGCGGCATTTTCAAGTACAGTTTTACCATCAGCCAGCGTTGCTGCCATTAGTAAGTTTTCTGTTGCGCCAACACTGACCATCTCCATAAAGATTTCAGCACCTTTTAAGCGACCATCAACCTTAGCGTTGATATAACCATTTTCAACCTTGATGATAGCGCCCATGCGCTCGAGGCCTTGAATATGGATATCAACTGGGCGGGCACCAATCGCACAACCACCTGGCAGTGATACTTGCGCTTGGCCAAAACGGGCAACTAAAGGGCCTAATGCAAGCACAGAGGCACGCATTTGCTTTACCAGCTCGTACGGTGCAAGCGTTTTATCAACCGTCGCACCATCAATGATTAGTTTGTCTTGCTGCCATTCGACATTTGCACCCAGCGTTTTTAACAAGGCTTCTGTGGTGCCGATATCGCGTAAACGAGGAACATTACTAAAGGTACTTTTGCCCTGCCCTAAAAGCGCAGCAAAAAGAATTGGAAGAGCGGCATTTTTAGCGCCAGAAATAGTGACTTCACCTGCCAGAGAGGTGCCACCTTGAATAACAAATTGATCCATTAGGAGGCCCTGCGACTATTGAGGTAAAATAAATTTTTGTTCGCGTTTCCATTCAGTCGGTGTGAACGCTTTGATAGATACAGCGTGGATTGTACCGTCTGAGATTGTTGACATTAACGGAGCATAAACCAACTGTTGCTTCTTCACGCGAGATAAACCATCAAAACACTCACCAACAGCAATCACTTCGTAGTGGCTACCATTTGCTTTAACAATCACTTCATCTAGTTTTAATTCGTCGCGTAATAACGTTTCGACTTGGCTCGTTTCCATAAATCTCACTCAAATAAGTTTGTGACCTGACCCAACTGCATTAAGTTTTGCAATTGCTCAGGGCTATTTTGCAGTTCAAGGTGAATGCCTTGCTGCTTTAATTCTGCGAAAGAGTGAATTAACCAAGCTAAGCCCGCCGTGTCAACCCTAGAAAGCCCAGAAAGGTCAAAATACCATGTTTTATGCTTCGTATCTGGCTTAACGTTCAGAAGCCGTTCACGACCAATTGAATTTCGAGTCAGTTCGCCACTGACTCGAAACTGGTTCTCTTCAAGTTGAGTAATCTCGACTTTACTCATTGCCACCTTCACCTCTGAACTGAACTGGCAACTGGCTCTTCTGCTCCAATAAATCACTCACATATTCTATACCTTGTTGGCGTAAAATACCTTGTAATTCACTTTGTTTAGCATCTAATAAGCTAATACCTTCCGCAATCATGTCATAGGCTCGCCAATCACCATCACGATCCTCGCGTACCTTAAAATCGATTTTAATATCTGGCTTACCCGGCTCAACAATTTTTGTTTTCACTACTACGACATCTTGGCCTTTGAAAGGCTGCGCAGGTGCGAACTCAACGCTTTGATTAGTGTACTGTGTAAACACGCCAGCGTAAGTGGCGATTAAATATTTTTGAAATACATCAATAAAGCGCTGCAACTCTTTAATTGCTTTCGCTTTTTCTTCTTTATCTTCGATAGCGCGCACCTTTGATACATGATTACCTAATACGCGCAATGCAGCATATTTGTAGTCTATGTAAGGCATCAGCTCTTCTTCAACGATAACGCGTAAATGCTCTTTATCTTTCGCAATTAGAGGCTGATCTTTAGAAATACGCGCAAACGTATGATCAGATACTTTACGCACCATTTTATAAGGATCTTTTAAATCAATATTTGCATCAGCTGCATTGACATTTAACGTCAACAGCATGCCCAAACATACTAAAAACTTCTTAAACATAATTATTCACTTCCTTGGTTGAATAAGAACTGACCTATCAATTCTTCTAAAACTAATGCTGATTTTGTGTCGGTAATGTAGTCACCATTGGCAAGAGCCTTACTTTCAACACCAAACAGCTCATCTAAGCCAGCATCTTGTTCATTAACTGTCACTTCATTGCCCATACAACGCTGCTCAGCAGATTCTGGGGCAATAACAGGGTTAATACCTAAATACTGTTCACCTAAAATACCTGACGTTAAAATAGAGATTGATGTGGTGTCTGAAAACTTACATAAGTAATTAGCATCAATCGCCATATTAACCACCGGCACAAACTCTTTTGGATGGATAAAAATAGATTCAACTCGACCAACAACCACACCACCTACTTTGATAGGCGCTCTTGCTTTTAAAGAACCAATATTCTCAAACTTTGCGTTAAGTTGGTAAGTTTCACCACTCCCACTAATGCCAGCATTCGCAACTTTAAATGCTAATAATGCAAATGCAGCGATACCAAGGGCTACAAAAAAGCCAACTAATATTTCTAATTTCCGTGAATTCATCTTAATACCCTAATTAGCTGGTAAACATTACCGCTGTTAAAATAAAGTCAAAACCTAATACTGCCAATGACGAGTGCACAACGGTTTCTGTTGTGGCCTTACTGATCCCCTCAGATGTAGGAACACAGTCATAGCCTTTGTAAAGTGCAATCCAAGTCACAATCATGGCGAATACAAAACTCTTAATCATGCCGTTCACAATATCTTGTTGAAACGACACTTGCGCTTGCATGATTGACCAGAAGCTTCCTGAGTCAACACCAAGCCAATCAACACCCACTAAATGAGCGCCAATAATAGCAACCGCAGAAAATATTAGTGCAAGCAATGGCATACTGATAAAACCAGCCCAAAAACGCGGTGCAATAATGCGTTTAAGTGGATCGATCGCCATCATTTCTAAACTTGATAATTGTTCAGTCGCTTTCATTAACCCAATTTCAGCAGTAAGCGCACTACCCGCGCGACCAGCAAACAGTAATGCTGTTACTACAGGGCCTAACTCACGTAATAAGCTCAATGCCACTAAGGGTCCTAAGCTATCTTCAGCACCATAGCCTACTAATACGGTGTAACCTTGCAGAGCGAGCACCATACCGATAAATAGGCCTGACACCATGATGATCAAAAGAGATTGCGAGCCCACCATATATAATTGGCGAACAAGTAAAGGTGTGCCTTTTTTAAAGTTTGGCACATTAACGAGTGCACCAAACAGCATTTGAGTAGAACGACCAAGCGCGGCAAAGCGCCCTAGCGTTTTGTGACCTAACTTCTGGAATAGATCAAGCATTATGCACTCCTAGTAATTCATCATCATACGCAGGAGCTGGGAAATGGAATGGCACAGGGCCATCCGATAAACCATTTAAGAACTGTTGCACAAGCTCAGATTCATGGTTTTGCATTTGCTCAGGTGACCCTTCGCCTATCACTCCTTGATCAGCAATGATGATCACGTGGTCGGCAATACTCATTACTTCTGTTACATCATGAGTTACGATCAGTGATGATAAACCTAACACCTCATTCAGTGACTTAATAAGTTTAACAAGCACACCCATGGAAATAGGATCTTGACCAGCAAAAGGCTCATCATACATGATAAGTTCTGGATCAAGGGCAATTGAACGCGCTAAAGCAGCACGACGAGCCATACCACCCGAAAGCTCAGACGGCATTAAATCTTGTGCACCACGCAGGCCAACAGCTTGTAATTTCATTAAAACAACAAGGCGGATTAAATCTTCGCTAAGCTGAGTATGTTCGCGCAAAGGAAAGGCGATATTGTCAAACACTGACATATCGGTAAATAAAGCGCCGCTTTGAAACAGCATGCTCATTTTGGTACGGGCGGCGTATAGTTCCTTGCGAGTCATGCTAGGAATGCTTTTGCCTTCAAATAAAATGTCACCAGAGTCAGGCTTCAGCTGACCGCCAATTAAGCGTAACATGGTGGTTTTACCAATGCCGCTCGGTCCCATGATAGCGGTAATCTTGCCTTTCGGAATGTTAAAACTCATATTTTTATATATGATTCTATCGCCCCGTGAAAAGGTTACATCCTTGATTTCTACTATTGATTGCGACAAGTCGCTCTCCATAACGTTTTTCACTAGTTTTGCCATTTTAAGGGTTTTTTAGTCAAGATGGAAAAAACAAATCGTAAAATTTTGTAATATTTTCTATCAATAAATTCTAAAGCTAGCTGTAAAGAGCTTAACGACACCTGAAATTTAGTTTCCTTACCAAGCACGCTTTATGCTTGCCAGCCCATTCTTTTACTTATACTTTCAGGCTCGCTTTTGTTACTATTTGCAGTCATCTGTATAAGTAATGTTGGCGTATCACAATGGTGACTTCTTTTGTCATTTTAATTATTGGCTTTGCTGCACTCGTCTGGAGTGCTGATCGGTTTGTTTATGGGGCGGCTGCACTGGCAAAAAATATGGGGATCCCCACCCTAATCATTGGTTTAACCGTTGTTGCTATGGGCTCATCAGCCCCTGAAATGATGGTATCTGCATCAGCGGCACTTGCCGGTAAAACAGATACTGCGGTAGGTAATGCGGTCGGCTCTAACATTACTAACATCTTACTTGTACTTGGTGTCACAGCTTTACTGCGCCCTCTTTCAGTATCTTCAATGACACTCAAACGCGAAATGCCGCTGGTACTGTTAATCTCAGTAGCCGCTTGGTATGTGTTCTCAGATAACTATTTTTCGTTCGCTGAAGGCATTGCATTGATGATTGCCTTTGCGGTGTTCATTGGTGGCTTAGTTATTGTGTCTCTGCGTGCTAAAAACCAAGATGACCCATTTGTCAGCGAAGCGTGTGAAGACGTTCCGAACGATGTCAGTACCAAATCAGCCATATTCTGGTTAATCATCGGTATGGTTTTATTACCAGTCAGTTCACACTTTTTAGTTGAATCAGCCGTTGATATCGCAAAATATTTTGGTCTATCTGACCTTGTTATCGGCTTAACCATAATTGCTATTGGTACCAGCTTACCAGAGCTAGCGGCTTGTATTGCAGGGGTTTTAAAAAACGAAGACGACTTAGCACTTGGTAATATCGTTGGCTCAAATATTTTCAATTTACTCGCCGTATTACCTCTTGCGGGTATTATCAACCCTTCAATTATTGACCCTTCTGCGGCAAACCGCGATGCACTTATCATGATTGCAGCAACCGTTGTATTGATTGCCATGTCATTGAACTTTAAAGGTGCTCGTCGTATCAATAGAGTAGAAGGTGGCTTACTGTTAGTCGCATTTATTGCATATCAGGGCTATATTTTCAGCCAAGTAGGATAATTAATGACACAACCTAGCTTTATCGCGCAGGGTAAGCGCGTACTCGAAATTGAAGCACAAGCTTTACAAGAAATTGAGCAATATATAAATCAAGATTTCGATAATGCTTGCCAATTAATGTTCCAATGTACAGGTCGTATTATTGTGATTGGTATGGGCAAGTCTGGCCATGTAGGTAATAAAATTGCTGCAACCCTTGCAAGTACTGGCACTCCGGCATTTTTTGTTCATCCTGGCGAAGCTAGCCACGGTGATTTAGGCATGATCACCCGCGACGATGTGGTGATGTGTATTTCAAATTCAGGTGAGACCAGCGAAGTACTCAGTATTATCCCTGTTATTAAGCGCATTGGCGCAAAAATGATTTCATTAACAGGCAACCCAGACTCAACAATGGCAAAACTGTCTGATGTTCATGTGTGCATCAAAGTTAGCCAAGAAGCGTGTCCGTTAGGCCTTGCCCCAACGGCAAGCACCACTGCAACCTTGGTTATGGGCGATGCAATGGCGGTTGCGCTACTAGAAACCCGAGGTTTTACTGCCGACGATTTTGCACTTTCGCACCCTGGTGGCAGCTTAGGTAAACGTTTATTACTTACATTAGATGATGTGATGCACGCAGGCGACGCAACGCCAATCGTTAGCGAAACCCAAAGCATCAAAGATGCATTGATTGAAATGTCAGCCAAGGGCCTTGGTATGACCGCAGTGATTGGTGCAGATGAAAAGTTAGCCGGGTTATTCACTGATGGTGACTTACGCCGTATTTTAGAACAGCGCATCGATATCCATAACACGGCAATTAGCCAAGTGATGACCCGTTCATGCACAACGGCTCGCCCTGACATGCTTGCGGCTGAAGCTTTAAATATTATGGAGCATAAACGTATTAATGGTTTAATTGTGGTGGATCAAAGCAACACACCAATTGGTGCCCTTAATATGCAAGACTTATTAAAAGCAGGAGTTCTCTAAGCAATGACATTCGCCGAACTATACCAGCCCCTGAGCCCTGATGTGAGTCAGCGTGCTCAAAAAATAAAACTATTAATCTGTGATATTGATGGTGTTTTTTCTGATGGTCGAATTTATTTGGGTAATAATGGCGAAGAGCTTAAAGCATTCAATACTAAAGATGGTTTTGGTATTAAAGCACTCATTAATAGTGGCTTTGAAGTGGCAGTGATTACTGGCCGCCATTCACAAATAGTTCAGCAGCGAATGACTAGCCTAACAGTTCAGCACATTTATCAGGGACAAGAAGATAAGCTGATTGCTTATCAAGAGTTAAAGGATAAACTGGGGCTGACAGATGAACAGATTGCCTATATTGGTGATGATGGTCCAGACTTACCAGTTATGGAAAAAGTTGGCTTTGCTGTCGCAGTAAACGATGCACACCCGCTCATCAAGAAGCTGGCTCATTACACCACATTATTACCGGGTGGCTTTGGAGCCGTGCGTGAATTAACTGATTTACTGATGTTAGAAAACGGCAAGCCGTTAACTAGCGATGGAACCAGCGCATGAATATAGCCCGTATTTTACTGAGTATTGTTTTTGTCTGTTGCATGGTGTGGTTATGGTACCCGTACTTTAACCAGTCAACTGATACAATAACTAGTGAAGACGAGATCATCGCAACGCCTGATTACACTGCCGTTGCTCTAAAGCAAACAGCTTATGACGAGCAAGGTAAAATTAGTCATAAAGTGGCAGCTGCAAAAATGGAGTTGTATCAACAATTAGGGTTTACCTTTTTTGAACAACCTATTTTTACTATTTATAGCGATCAGCAAGTTTGGCAAGTAAGAGCCAAAGAAGCTACTTTATACGAAAATGATCAGCTGATTTTTGAAGGGGATGTAGTTGCTAAAAACTTAACCCATAACGGTATGATCGAAGACATAAAAGCAGAAAATATTAATGTCGACATTGATAAAATGACGATGTTTTCAAAGCAACCTGTAACACTAACAGGACCGAATTTAAAAATTACCGGTAAAGGCTTAAAAGCCGATTTAAAAGCCGAAATTGTTGAGTTAACTAACCATACACGAACCATATACTATGACCAATAAACTGAAGAAATTACTCCTGATCCCAAGCTTATTGATTGCCTTTTCGGGCGCAGCTGCCGAGCAAACAGGCGCTCAAATTAGCATTAGCTCAGATCGCCAAGTCGGTAAACTAAAAGATGGCGTTGGCATATTTGAAGGTAACGTAGAGATCGTGCATGGTGATCGTCGCATTACAGCAGAGCGACTTGAGGCACATGGCGGTGACACCGAAGGTACAGTCGAATTAATTATCGCTACAGGCAAACCAGCTTACTTCGAAGAAAAGCAAGCTGATGGTACCGTGATGAGCGCCAGCGCCGAAGAAGTTCGTTATGATGTTGCGAAACGCTTCTTAACACTCAATGGCGAAGCTGAAGTCACTCAAGCGGGTCAAAAAGTAACGGCAAAAAGCATTACCTATGATATGGCTCAACAGCTGATCAGCGCAGAAAAAGACGAAAACTCAACAGATCGTGTACACACTATTTTAGTGCCTGTAGAAAATAAAAAAGACGATAAAGGCCAACCATGAGCACATTAAAAGCAGAGCTTTTAGCTAAAAGCTACAAAGGCCGCCAAGTGGTTAAAAATGTCGGTCTTGAAGTTGAAGCGGGCAGTATTGTTGGCTTGTTAGGGCCAAATGGTGCAGGTAAAACAACGACCTTCTATATGATTGTAGGCCTCGTACCAAGCGACAAAGGAAAAATAAGCATCGATGATAACGATATCACGCTTTTGCCAATGCACAGCCGTGCGCGCTTAGGTATTGGTTATCTACCACAAGAGTCGTCTATTTTTCGAAAATTAACAGTTTACCAAAACTTGATGGCCATATTAGAGACCCGCAAAGATCTTAACAAAACAACGCGCGAAGAGACGCTTAACAACTTATTAGATGAATTTAGCATTCAACATATTCGCGATAGCCAAGGTATGGCACTGTCAGGTGGTGAACGACGCCGCGTTGAAATTGCACGTGCATTAGCCGCTAATCCTAAATTTATCCTTTTAGATGAGCCTTTTGCTGGTGTTGATCCTATTTCGGTGTTAGATATAAAGAAAATTATTGAGCACCTAAAAAATCGTGGTATTGGTGTACTTATTACTGACCATAATGTTCGAGAAACCCTTGATGTTTGTGAAAAAGCCTACATTGTTTCTCATGGGGAGCTAATTGCATCAGGGACACCTGAGCACGTATTAGCTGACCAAACTGTACGTGATGTTTATCTAGGCGAGCAATTCAGGCTGTAACCATTACGCCACCGACTAGAGCATCTGCTAGACTTATACAATGACAATAAATCGATAACAGTGTCTTCACCGTTACCGATAACTTAAAAAGGATTGTTAGGGATACATGAGGCAATCATTACAGCTGCGCATGGGCCAGCAACTTACAATGACTCCACAACTGCAACAAGCCATTCGCTTGTTGCAGCTCAGTACATTGGATCTCCAGCAAGAAATTCAAGAAGCGCTTGATAGTAATCCTCTGCTTGAAGTGGAAGAAGCGGATTACAACGAAGAAAGCATCGGTAAGAATGAGCAAAAAGCGGAGTCTGACGATGTACAAGTCAGCGCGTCTGCCGACGAAGCACCTAGCGAATTCGAGCAAGAAAGCAGTGATGCTCTGAGTAAGGATACGGTTAGCGATGACTTAGCTATGGATGTTACGTGGGATGAGTACATGAGTGCCGCCCCATCAACATCGTCTGGGCCAATGCCTGAAGACGAGTCTATTTACCAAGGTGCTTCAACAGAAACACTGCAAGAATATTTAATGTGGCAACTACAGCTCACACCATTTAGTCCTACCGATGAAGCGATTGCCGTTGCCATCGTTGAAGCTATCGATGACTCAGGTATTTTAACGGTTAGCTGCGAAGATATTGTCGAAAGCTTTAATCAAAATAATGATGAAGAAGAAATCGAACTCGATGAAGTTGAAGCTGTCTTAAAAAGAATACAGTTATTCGATCCAGTTGGTATCGGCGCGCGAAGTTTACAAGAGTGCCTGTGTATACAACTTCGTCAATTCGATGCCAATACGCCATATTTAGCTGAAACTAAAATGGTTTTATCTGAGCATATCGAATTATTAGCAAGTCGCGACTATCGCACTTTAATGAAAAAGACTAAGCTTAAAGAAAACGAGCTTAAAGAAGTGATGACGCTCATTCACAGCTTAAATCCTAAGCCTGCGGATAGCATAGTACGCGAAGAATCTGAGTACGTCATACCCGATGTATCAGTGAAAAAAGTGAAAGGCCGCTGGGTAGTCGAGTTAAACCCAGATTGTATGCCAAAAATTAGAGTGAATAGCCAATATGCAGCGATGTCTCGCTCTGTTAAATCAAGTAGCGACAGCCAATTTATTCGTTCTCACTTACAAGAAGCAAAGTGGTTTATTAAGAGCTTAGAGAGCCGTAACGATACTTTACTAAAAGTGACCAACTGTATCGTGCAACAACAGCAAGCTTTCTTTGAACATGGCCCAGAAGCAATGAAGCCAATGGTGCTAAACGATGTCGCTGAAATGGTCGAAATGCATGAATCGACGATTTCTCGGGTTACAACACAAAAATATATGCATACCCCAAGGGGAATTTTTGAGTTGAAATATTTCTTCTCAAGCCATGTCAGCACCGAAAATGGTGGTGAGTGTTCTTCTACAGCAATTCGCGCTTTAATCAAGAAGTTAGTTGCTGCAGAAAACTCGGTTAAACCATTGAGTGATAGCAAAATTGCAGATATATTGGCTGAGCAAGGAATTAAAGTAGCTAGACGTACAATTGCAAAATATCGTGAGTCTCTAGCAATACCTCCGTCTAATCAGCGTAAAAGTCTGATTTAGACGTTTTACATAGAAGGAAAATGCTTATGCAACTAAATTTAACTGGTCGTCACGTAGAAGTCACTGATTCATTAAGAGACTATGTAAACACTAAGTTCGCAAAACTAGAAAGGCATTTTGATCATATTAATAATGTTCATGTCATTTTAGATGTAGAAAAATTAAGCCAAAAAGCAGAAGCAACTTTACATGTAAACGGAGGCGAGTTGTTCGCTTCTACAGAACATCAAGATATGTACGCAGCAATTGACTCATTGATCGATAAACTTGATCGCCAAGTCATTAAGCATAAAGAGAAATTAGCTCGACATTAAATTATGAAACTTAGTTCACTTACTAATCAGGACTGCAGCAAAGCTGCGGTCCTTTTTAATAGCAAAAAAAGAATTCTTGAGTATATTAGCGAGTTAGCTCACCAGCAGTTTCCTCATTTATCTCAACAAGATATCCTAGATGCTTTTCTGAACAGGGAAAAGTTAGGTAGTACAGGTATCGGCCGAGGAATAGCTATTCCCCACGGTCGAATGAGTGGTGCTGATGAACCTCATGCATTTATTATTGTCAGTGAATCTCCCATCAATTTTGATGCGATAGACAATCGTCCCGTTGATATTTTTGTGGCACTCATCGTACCAGATGGCGATTGCCAGTTGCACTTGAAGACCTTGTCAACAATTGCTGATAGACTTAAAGATAAAGATTTTTGTAAACAGTTGCGAAGTGCTACAAGCGATCAGCAACTATTTCAAGTAATTGCATCAGAGGCATAAATGGAATTAATAATTATCAGCGGTCGCTCAGGCTCGGGGAAATCGGTCGCTTTACGAGTTCTTGAAGACTTAGGCTACTACTGTGTTGATAATATTCCTGTCAACCTACTGCCTTCGCTCGTGCGAAGTGTTTCTGATAATTATGACAAAATTGCCGTCAGTATCGACGTACGTAACTTACCGAAAGAGCAGCAAGAGTTTAATGATATTCTTGAGTACCTGCCAGGTTTTGCAAACCCAACACTATTCTACCTAGATAGTGATGACCAAACCCTAATTAAGCGCTTTTCTGAAACTCGCCGTTTGCATCCATTATCGATTGATTCTTTACCGCTTGATCTTGCCATTAAACAAGAAAAAATCCTGCTTGATGTGCTGATCACCCGCGCTGACTTTATGATTGATACCACTGATTTGAGTGTTCATCAGTTAGCAGAATCAATTCGTGAAAAGATTTTAGGTAAGAAAGATAAAAAACTGATTATTACGTTTATGTCGTTTGGTTTTAAGCATGGCATTCCAAAAGAAGCTGACTACGTTTTTGATGCACGCTTTTTACCGAACCCACACTGGGAGCCTGATTTAAAGCCACTAACCGGCCTCGATCAGCCTGTCAGGGATTATTTAGCTAGCCACAGCATAGTGCAAAAATTCACTTGGCAGATTCAAACCTTTGTACAGACTTGGTTGCCACATCTAGAGCGCAACAACCGCAGTTACCTAACCATTGCAATTGGTTGTACAGGAGGCCAACACCGTTCTGTTTACTTAGCGCAAACAATTGGTGAAAGCTTTTCTAAAACTCATGCTAATGTAAAAATTCGCCACCGCGAACAAGATATCTAACTAGGCACCAACAATGCACGCTGAAGATACCTTTTTAATTCAAAACAAACTTGGCTTACATGCTCGCGCTGCGACTGTTTTAGCGCAACTAGCACTGCAATTTGATGCCAAAATTACACTTTTTCAAGATGAGAAAGAAGCTGAAGGCGACAGCGTGTTAGCGTTAATGCTCCTTGAAAGTAGTCAAGGAAAAGAGGTTCGTGTTGTATGCGAAGGTCCTGACGCTGACGCTGCATTAACGGCAATCGGCGAATTAATTGCGCAACGCTTTCACGAGCAAGAATAGCATTTGCTAAGACTTCAAGGTTTACGGTAAACTTACTTCGGATATTTAAAATTCCCTTTAAATATCCTACTTTTATATCGCTCGCTTTTCTAAATTACAAAACTCTTAATAAATTTATCGCAGTGCGACGATATCTCTGCAAATACACTACAAAGCAACTATGCTGTATTTGCATAGCCTATTTAAACTTTTTTCAGTTGTAAGGACGCCAATGCCAGAAGCCTTTGAACAAGATTACCCACTACAACAACTCAAACAAGTGACCAAGTCACTCAATAGTGGTCAATTTGTTCAAGTGCGCGGCATGTTAGCCAAAACGGCACCTTGTGATACAGCCCTTTTACTTGAGTCTTCTCCCCATAAAATTCGTCGTATGCTTTGGCAGCTGGTTGACCCAGATGTCCGTGGTGATGTTCTAGAGGAACTCTCTGAAGATGTACGTCTTGGCATTATTGCCCAGATGGAGCCTGAGCACATTGCTGCTGCTACAGAAGATATGGACGACGATGACTTAGGTGAGGTTTTACGTAGTCTTCCTGATACCGTATATCAAGACGTTGTTAGCGCGATGGACTCGCAAGATAGAGAAAGGGCAACTCAAGCGCTTTCTTATCAAGAGCGCTCAGCCGGTGCCCTGATGAACAGCGATACGGTAACCATTCGTCCAGATGTTACCCTAGATGTAGTTTTACGCTATTTACGCTTACGAGGTGAGTTACCAGAGGGTACCGATGATTTATATGTAGTTGATAAACATAACTGCTTTTTAGGGGCGCTTTCGTTAACCACGCTACTGACAAGTCCTTCTGATAAAGTTGTTCGTGATTTAATGGATGAAGACTGTGAGTCAATCCTAATCTCTATGGATGAAAGTGATGTAGCGCAACTGTTCGAGCGTCACAACTGGATTTCAGCCCCTGTTGTAGATGATAACGCTCACTTGCTTGGTCGTATTACCATCGATGATATCGTTGACGTAATCCGTGAAGATGCTGAACACAGCATGCTAAGCCTTGCTGGTCTTGACGACGAAGAAGATACCTTTGCGCCAGTACTCAAAAGCTCGCAGCGTCGCTCTATTTGGCTTGGGGTTAACTTATTAACCGCATTGCTAGCAGCAATTGTGGCAAGCTTTTTCGAAAACACCTTAGCAATCTTACCTATTTTAGCGGTACTCAATGGTATCGTTCCTTCAATGGGGGGTGTTGCGGGTAGCCAAACCCTAACTCTGGTTATTCGTGGTATAGCGGTTGGTCATATCAACCAAACCAACCAACGCTTCTTATTACTTAAGGAGTTAGCAATTGGCGCACTGAATGGCATTATTTGGTCGATATTAATTGCTGGTGTGGTTGCCCTATGGCAGTGGGACTTTAAGCTCGGCGCAGTGCTGGCCTTTGCAATGTTTATGAACCTTGTTGCCGCAGGTATTGCAGGTGCAAGCATTCCATTAATTCTTAAGAAAATGAAAATTGACCCTGCCCTCGCCGGCAGTGTGGTACTGACAACAGTAACGGATATTGTCGGTATCTTTGCCTTTTTAGGCACCGCAACCTGGCTATTGATCTGATACCAATTCACAATAATACTTAATTAAGCGAATTGGTATAAATAAAAACGGCCCTTTATGGGCTAATGCCAGTCAGTTAAGAGCTGACTGGCATTTTCTTTTATAGGGATATTTATTAGGTTTCCTTCTTACCACCCTTGGATAATGCCTGTCTGGTAGCCTATCGGGTAATATAAACAGACTATGAGT
>NZ_PNDF01000116.1:0-217 GCF_005887195.1 Pseudoalteromonas sp. S1650
TGAATAGACACCATTAAGTGACCGTGGTCATGTTCTCCACCAAACTCTAAAAGCTCGCAATCCATTTGCTTACAGGTTTCCTCCATTATCTCTTTGGTTCTATCTAACATCTCTTTAGTGAAAACGCCTCTTCGGTATTTTGTAACAAATACTAGATGAGCATTATTTTTAAATAGGCAGCTTCTGCCTGCTCTCAATTCGTACATTTTACTCATAG
>NZ_PNDF01000117.1:0-217 GCF_005887195.1 Pseudoalteromonas sp. S1650
TGAATAGACACCATTAAGTGAACGTGGTCATGTTCTCCACCAAACTCTAAAAGCTCGCAATCCATTTGCTTACAGGTTTCCTCCATTATCTCTTTGGTTCTATCTAACATCTCTTTAGTGAAAACGTCTCTTCGGTATTTTGTAACAAATACTAGATGAACATTGTTTTTAAATAGGCAGCTTCTGCCTGTTCTCCATTCGTACATTTTACTCATAG
>NZ_PNDF01000118.1:0-15313 GCF_005887195.1 Pseudoalteromonas sp. S1650
GCAGCTGCCATAGCTCGAGCCAAAGCGAAAAAAGCCGCTAAAGAGCAAGCACAGAGTGACGAATCATCAGAACAACTTGATAATTCTAGCGATACGGATGATTCAAAACCACAGGTTGATGAACCTGAGTCTAGCGAAGATAAGAAAAAAGCAGCGGTCGCTCGTGCCATTGCAAGAGCTAAAGCGAAAAAGTTACAACAAGAAGGAAACGATAAGTCATGAAACTAACCATGGCGAGTTCGCCGCATAATCATAGCCATAAATCATTAAGCCGATTAATGATGACAGTGATTGCTGCGTGTATTCCAGGCTTAATCGCGCAGGTTTTCTTCTTTGGTAGCGCTGTGTTAATTCAGCTTGTTCTCGCGCTAATTACAGTTAGCGCCTGTGAAGCCGCTGTATTGCTGCTTCGTAAACGCAAAGTTTGGCCAACACTCAGTGATGGTAGTGCGTGGTTAACAGGCGTATTACTGGCGTTGAGTATTCCCCCTTTAGCGCCTTGGTGGATTATCGTAATTGGCTGTATGTTTGCAATTGTTATTGTAAAGCAGCTTTATGGCGGCCTTGGCTTTAATTTATTTAACCCTGCTATGGCAGCTTATGTATTACTACTTGTATCGTTTCCGGTGCAAATGACCAGCTGGTTACCTGTTAGTGATTTACTTGCTTCTCCAATCAGCTTCTCACAACAGCTGTCTGTTATTTTCAATGGCTTTACCAGCGCTGGATTTAGTGTCGATCAGTTACGTGTAGCGATTGATGGCACAACCATGGCAACACCGCTTGATACCGTTAAAACAGATGTCGCCCATCACCTAACGGTGGCTGAGAGTATGAGTAAACCTCTTTTTAATGACTGGTTTGGTCTTGGCTGGGGCTGGGTTAACCTCGGCTTTTTAATCGGGGGGCTTTATTTATTAAAAGCTAAAATCATTAATTGGCATATCCCTGTTAGCTTTTTAGCCTCATTAGCCGTGTGCAGTGGTATTGGTTATATTGCAGCCCCGGGCACAGAACCAGGCGTGGTATTTCACTTATTCAGTGGTGCGACCATGTTAGGGGCATTCTTTATTGCTACCGATCCTGTTTCTGCATCAACCACAAATAGAGGTCGTTTAATTTACGGCGCGTTAATTGGTCTACTTGTTTACTTAATTCGTACTTTCGGTGGTTACCCTGATGCAGTGGCATTTAGTGTATTGCTGTTAAATATGGCGGTGCCTTTAATTGATTACTACACGCAACCACGTACTTACGGCCATGGGGTGAAATAATGATCCTTTCCTCAATGACTAAAAATGGCGCTATTCTTACTGCATTTGCGCTCATTACCACAGGTACTGTAGCCCTAACTCATAGCCTGACCGCTGAGAGAATTGAAGAGCAAGAAAAGCAACAACTTGCAGAGCAGCTGCAACAAGTACTTGATGCCCACCATTACGACAATCAACTTTACAAAGATTGTGTTGTGATCACCGATGAACGCCTTGGCCCACGTCCAGAGCAAATAATCTACCGCGCCTACAAAGATAATAAACCGTATGCTTTAGTGATGCGCCATGTTACCCCAAGTGGTTATAGCGGCGATATCAACTTATTAACAGCGGTTTTTGCTAATGGTGAAATAGCCGGTGTTCGTGTCACTAAGCACGAAGAAACACCGGGCCTTGGCGATAAAGTTGAGGTCAAAAAATCAGACTGGATCACCCTTTTCAAAGGCCAAAATGTACTTTCTGAAGATGACAGCCGCTGGGCAGTTAAAAAAGATGGTGGCCAATTTGATCAATTTACTGGTGCAACCATCACACCGCGTGCGGTTGTCGGCTCGGTTAAACAAGCTGTACTATTTGCACAAGCTGAATTTGATAACTTGTTTGCTGCGCCAAACATCTGTCAAGGAGCCAAGTAATGAGCCAAGTTAAAACCTTATTTAAAGATGGCATGTGGGCCAATAACCCTGCCCTTGTGCAGTTATTAGGCCTATGCCCGCTACTTGCCGTTACTTCTACGATTACCAATGCATTAGGCCTAGGTTTAGCAACGTTATTAGTACTGGTTGGTTCTAACGTCACCGTATCGATTGTGCGTAACTGGGTGCCTAAAGATATTCGTATTCCTGTTTTTGTGATGATCATCGCAGGCTTTGTAACCATCGTGCAGCTAATGATGAATGCCTATACATTTGGTCTTTATCAATCATTGGGGATTTTTATTCCACTGATTGTTACCAATTGCGCCATTATCGGCCGCGCAGAAGCATTCGCCTCTAAAAATACCGTGCCACTTTCAGCCTTTGACGGACTGATGATGGGACTTGGATTTATGTTAGTTTTAGTGGTGCTAGGGGCAATGCGTGAACTTATTGGTCAAGGTACGCTGTTTGATGGTGCTGATTTATTATTAGGGCCATGGGCTGCTGCACTTCGGATTGAAGTATTTAGTTTTGATAACCAATTTTTATTAGCTATCTTACCACCGGGTGCCTTTTTAGGACTTGGTTTACTGATTGCTGCAAAAAATGTCATTGATACACAAATAAAATCTAAGCAAGTTGTTACTCCAGAAGTAGAAAAAGGCCCAAGAGCCCGAGTAACAAGTTTAACTTAAAGGAGAGCACGCACCGTCACTGCGTGCTTTACGCCACCATGAATAAAGAAAAACGCTATGAGATCTTATCTCGTCTACGTGAGCAAAACCCGCACCCAGAAACAGAGCTTGAATACTCAAGCCCGTTTGAGTTATTAGTTGCGGTTACCTTATCAGCACAGGCAACAGATGTGGGTGTTAATAAGGCAACCCGTAAGTTATTCCCTGTTGCTAACACGCCTCAAGCGATTCTTGATTTAGGCCTTGAAGGCCTTCGCGATTACATCAAGACCATTGGTTTGTTTAATTCTAAAGCCAACAATGTCTATAAAATGTGTGAGATTCTGGTCAATAAACATAACTCAGAAGTACCAGAGAATCGTGAAGCACTCGAAGCATTACCCGGTGTTGGCAGAAAGACCGCGAATGTTGTTTTAAACTGTGCCTTTGGCTGGCCAACCATTGCTGTAGACACGCATATTTTCCGCGTTTCTAACCGCACTAAGTTTGCCATGGGTAAAGATGTAGTTGCTGTAGAACAAAAATTAGAAAAAGTGGTACCTAAAGAATTTAAGGTCGATGTACACCACTGGTTAATTCTGCATGGTCGCTATGTGTGCACGGCTCGTAAACCTAAGTGCGGCAGCTGTATTATCGAAGATTTGTGTGAATTTAAAGAGAAGACAGAGTAATTAAGTATTATTGCTGACCTGCATTAGCTTGTTAGATGTAGTTGAACCTTCATTTGTTGATGCAGAATTCTCACAATGAAAATATCGTTGGCTCTTTTTTTAAAAAAGATGTAGTGCTTTCTAAATATATACCGAGAATATCCTGGCTTGATATCGCTAACATCTTGAGCAAGGCTCGGCTCAGTAGACAAAGCCATTAGCGTTTCATGAATTCCAATTAAATAGTTTTCTGCTTGAGAAACACCGAATTCAATTTCGGTGTACTGAAAAATACGCTCCAAGTCATACTGAGCTTTATTAGAGAGAATATATTTAGCCATTCGCTTTAAGTTTTGTTTTTGGATTTGGATATAATATCTAAAACCGTTAACTCACTCTCACCACTTAGCTCACCCTCTACTAATGCCATTCTAATAGCATCTTTTTCACTCTGATTATGGCGGATCAAATCGCGGATATAATCACTTGCATTTGAGAATCGACCTGACTCAACTTGGGCATCAATCCATGAGCGCATTTCATCTGGAATAGAGATATTTAAAGTTGCCATAGTTAATTCCTGTATATTTACAGTCTTTGATTATGGCAGATATTGGCAAACATTGGCAACAAATATGGTCGATATGCACCAATGGTTAATCCTTGATAGACACTATATGTGTAACGTTCTTAACCTTTTCTATCACACCCTTTGCGCATTGTGCCAAACACAGGGTTTGGCACAATGTTCCTAGTCATTATCGTGGGTTTTGGCTCACCTGCTTTTTAATAAACTCTCGCGTATCATTTAACAGCGCCACTCTTGCTGGTTCGTGAACATACATCATGTGACCGCCATGATAATAATGATAGTCAATTTTATCAGCGTATATACCGTGTCTATTTAAGGTGTATTCAGCATCAAAAAATGGCGTGACAATATCGTAATACCCTGAGGCAACCATCACTTTCATGTGTGGATTACTGCGAAGCACGTAAGATAAATCCGGCGCAGTATTGACGTAAGTTGGCTCCCAGCCTTGTCCATCAGGCGCTGTGCGCCAGCGCCAGTTATCTGATAACTCAGGGTCACCTGGGTTTAAGTATTTTCTTTTCCACTGTACGTTTAAATCTGTACGCATGTATTTCATCAGCGCCGCTTTATATGCCGGCCCTATCACTTTTGACGCATCTTGCTTAGGAGCCGCAGTTAAATCGTCTCTTTCATCAAGCTTATAACGTCCATCAAGAAAGCCTACTGCGACACCCTCATCACGCAATAACTCTTTAGCGAATCTAAAGGCGTTAATGCGTAAATCAACCTGCTCAATATATTGTTTGCTTAGCCCTGTATAACGGTGCAGGCCGTCAACAATTCGCGTTCTGTCAGCTTTACTAAGGGCATTACCCTTAAATAATGCTGGTAGTAATTCATCAACTGCAAATTGTCGGCTCGCATCTATAAACGCTTCAAAATTTCCTGATGTGTCTACTTTTTTATGATACCAAGCAGTTGCAGCAAGTGTGGGGATGTAAGTGATATAAGAAATGATGTTGTCATCAACATAAGGGCTTGAACCTTGATAGTCTAAAGCCTGTGACACAAAAATAATGCCATTTACATTAATCAGGTGTTTATCCATAAGCACTTTAGAAACCGCAGCAGCTCGAGTTGTTCCATAGCTCTCTCCCAATAAAAATACGGGTGCATTCCAGCGATTTTCTTTTGTTAGCCACTGGGCAATAAAATCAGCGATAGATGATGCATCTTCTTTCAAGCCCCAAAATGCTTTGCTCTCAGTGTCACCTAAAGCGCGCGAGTAACCTGTACCAACAGGGTCCACAAACACCATATCAGTCACATCAAGTATCGTCTCAGGCGCATCTTTTAATTCGTAAGGAGCCAATCCAGGAGCCGTTGCATCGCTTGGTACCACGACTCGTTTCGGACCATAAGCGCCCATATGTAACCAATTAGACGATGAGCCCGGGCCACCATTCCAGATAAATGTGACGGGTCTGTTCTTGTTGTCATCTGCGGCTAGGTAATCAAACGAAAAGATAGCAGCTTTAGGCTCTTCGTTTTTGTTTAACAAATAAGTTTCACCGGCTACAGCTTTGTATTTCAGCTTTGTACCATTAAAAGTGCCTTTATGCTGGGTCACAAATTTAGTGGCTTCGGGTATCGACTTTTTATTGTTTGAATCTGAGACTTCATCTGCATTAACTGCGTTAGTACAAAACGCAAACAATGTAGAGATGACTACAGTTTTGAAATTGGCAACATACGCCATGTTTTATTCTCCCTAGCATGTTTATCTTTATTTTTATCTGTATCTGGCTTGAGTGGTTTTATCGCTGAGTGCTCAATTAACCTTTTACTTAAGCATTACTTTTACAGTAAGAACATGTAATTTCAACTATCTGCGATTAACACGAAAAAAGTAAAATCAGTTTCGGAACAAAAAATATCAGCGTAATCATTTCACAAGCTTCCATCCTTTCGTTATGCTGTTGAGTAATGTGAAATTTTTTATATGAGTTGCTATGTTACCTTTACTTCGTATCTTGTTAATTGAACAAGATCCTGCCACCTTAAAAGAGCTTTCAACGAACCTAGAAAAAACAATCCCTAATTTTGAGCGAAGTGATGTTGATATCGACATTATTGAGTGCATAGAGCTCAAGCAGGCGTTGAAATATGTAGAGGAAGATGGCGATATTCAAGCTGTGGTACTTAGTTGGGATGTACTGAACAATGGCGAGCGCACCTATAGCCGTTTTATCGAGCAATTAAAAGGCATACGCCTAGAACTGCCTGTTTATGTTATTGGTGACGATACGAAAGGCTTGGAGATAGTTAACGAGTCAGAAGAAATTGAATCTTTCTTCTTTAAAGATGAGGTCATTTCAGACCCAGAAGCAATCTTGGGCTATATGATCAATGACTTTGATGATCGTTCAGAAACGCCATTTTGGACCGCCTACCGTCGTTATGTGGGTGAATCGAACGATTCATGGCACACACCTGGTCACAGTGGCGGTGCTAGCTTTAGAAATTCTCCGTATATTAAAGACTTTTATCAGTTTTATGGCCGTAACGTGTTTGTTGGCGACTTGTCGGTTTCTGTCGACTCGCTTGGCTCATTATCAGACAGCACCAACACTATAGGCCGCTCTCAAGAATCAGCGGCGGCGACATTTGAAGTAAAACATACTTACTTTGTTACCAATGGGTCATCCACTTCAAATAAAATTATTTTGCAAACTTTACTGCGTAAAGGCGATAAGGTGATCATCGACCGAAACTGTCATAAATCAGTACATTACGGCATTTTGCAATCGGCTAGTTTACCTATTTATTTATCGAGTATTTTAAATCCTAAATATGGTATCTTCGCGCCCCCTTCATTGGCTGATATCAAGCAAGCGATTGAGCAAAATAGCGATGCTAAATTACTGGTTTTAACCGGCTGTACCTACGATGGCCTGCTTAGCGATTTAAAACAAGTGGTTGAATTTGCACATCAACACGGTATTAAAGTGTTTATCGACGAAGCTTGGTTTGCTTACTCGCTTTTCCATCCAAGTTTACGCCACTACTCAGCGATAAATGCTGGCGCAGACTATGTTACCCATTCGGCACATAAAGTAGTTTCAGCGTTCTCTCAGGCGTCTTATATTCATGTTAACGACCCTGATTTCGATGCCGATTTCTTCCGTGAGATCTACAGTATTTACGCCAGTACCTCGCCAAAATATCAGCTCATTGCCTCGCTGGATGTATGCCAAAAGCAATTAGAAATGGAAGGTTATAAATTACTAAATGCCCTGCTGAATCACGTTGCTGAGTTTAAGCAGCAAATGGCGTCACTGAAACATATTAAAGTGCTCGACAAACAAGATTTCATGGATATATTCCCACATTTTAGTGGCGATAACATGGGTCACGACCCGCTGAAGATCCTTATCGATATTAGTGAGTTACCGTATTCATTAAAGGATATTCATAAATTCCTATTAGATGAAATTGGCCTTGAAATCGAAAAGTATACGCACAGCACCATTTTAGTTTTACTGACTCTTGGCGGTACACGATCAAAGATCATTCGTCTCTACAATGCGCTGAAGAAACTTGATAGCGGTAAAGTAAAACTTGCCACTTCAATGAGACGCACACGCTTACCAGAGAATCTACCTGCTATAGACTTAGCCTGTATTCCTAGTGATGCATTTTATGGCGAACGTGAATCTGTGCCAATTAGCAAAAGTAACAACCGAATTTGTGCCGGATTAGTTACGCCTTATCCTCCTGGTATCCCTCTATTAGTGCCGGGGCAACATATCACTAATGAGCATATCGAATATCTTAAAGAGTTGGCGGGACAAGGTCTGACAATTCAAGGGAGCTTTGATGGCGAAATTTATGTACTTAAAGGTAAAGTGAAAAGCTAAGCTTTCGCTTATACCGCAAAAACCTCATTGTTATGCAGCAATCCCTATTCATTGCTGCATAACTTCACCCTTTTCATATTAAACGCTTTGTCTCAATGCTACTGTGCATGCAATCGAAATAACTTATAATCCATTTTTAATAATTTTAATGCGCAGCGTTGTACCATGCTGCGTTATTGAAATTGTGCGAATTTAAAGACAAGAAAGAGGATGCTTAAAATGCGCTTATTACACACAATGCTTCGCGTTGCTGATTTAGATAAATCAATTGAATTTTATACGCAGGTATTAGGTATGAAAGAGCTGCGCCGTGCAGACAACGAAGAGTACCGCTACACCCTTGCTTTTGTCGGTTATGGTGACGAAAAAGATTCGACCGTGCTTGAGCTTACTTATAACTGGGATACAGACAGCTATGATTTAGGTAATGCATACGGCCATATTGCTATCGAGTTTGATGATATTTATAAAGCCTGCGAAGACATTAAAGCTGCTGGCGGTAATGTGAGTCGTGAGCCGGGTCCTGTTAAAGGCGGCACAACTGAAATTGCATTTGTTAAAGACCCAGATGGTTATGCAATTGAGTTAATTCAGAAAAAAGATAACAACACTTTTTGATTCATACCGGCTATTTCAGCGATTGCTGAGATAGCCATTTTGCGAGTGCTTTTTCAAGTTCAGCAAAATTAATTGGCTTTGCGATATGGTCACTGATACCAATTTTTGCGCTTGTTTCGATGTCGTCTTTCATCGCATTAGCACTGACTGCAATAATCGGCGTATCAAAATCTGGCCTTGCAAGTAAGTTTTCGCTGGCAGTTAATCCATCCATCACCGGCATTTGAATATCCATTAAAATCAGTGCGTAATCTTGTGTCAGGGTTTTCTCACAGGCAATTTGTCCATTTTCTGCCAATTCATAATTTAGACCTAATTGAGTTAAATACTTAGTGATAACAATTTGATTAATTGGGTTATCTTCGGCAATTAATATTGGCTTATCGACGGCTTTAAAATCGTACTGAGTGTCTTCATCTGATTGGTGTACTTTTGCGCTAGCATCCTGTGGGTTTAGTGATTTAAAATTAACATTAATGGTAAACTCGGTACCTTTTCCAAACTCACTGTCGATAGCAATAGTGCCTCCCATCAAATCAATCATCCCCTTACTGATGGCAAGCCCAAGACCGGTCCCTCCATATTCACGAGTGGTGCTACTTTGCGCTTGGACAAAGGGATTAAACAGGGCCGTTATTTTATCTTCAGCGATACCTATGCCTGTATCTTTTACAGATAACACGACGGCTGTCTGGTGTTCATCTCGGCTTTGCAGAGTAAGCGAAAGAATTATCTCTCCTTGATTGGTAAACTTAACGGCGTTAGAGAGCAAGTTAATCAGCACTTGTTTAACACGTATTTCATCACATTCTACATTCAGCGATTGTAATGAGGAGACCTCAAGCCGGCAGCCAACCCCTTTGGCATCACAACTCGGTTTAAATAGTAAGATAAGATCCTTGCAAAGCGCGACTAAATCACATTGTCGCGACTCGAGCTCTATTTTATTGGCCTCTATTTTTGAAAAGTCGAGAATATCGTTAATCACGGTTAATAACACATCACTACAGTTATTAATTTGCCTTACAAACTCAGCTTGCTCTTGTGTTAGCGTGCTTTTATTGAGTAGCTGCAAAAAGCCGACAATACCATTCATCGGAGTGCGTATCTCATGGCTCATATTGGCTAAGAATTGGCTTTTAACTTGCTCAGAGCGCTCAGCGCGAAGTTTTTCTAATTGCAATGAAGTAATTTGTATATCAATGGTATCAGCCATGCTGCTGAGGGAATCTGCAATATCTTTAAACTCTTGATAATGAAAATCGTCGGTATCTTGTTTGTAATTACCTAATGCATATTCTCGGCTAAGAGCAGTAATACGATTTAGTGGGTTATGAAGACGTGCCGTCAACCAACGCACTGAGATAAATGAAATAATAGAGAGTCCTACAATTAACAACCCTGCCAATATAGCCGTTTGCTTTACAGCGCTGGTGTAGGTGGTTTTTGCTTCATTAATTTGGAACTGTAAACTGGTTGGCTTACCTGCAAAAAAAACATTACTGATTGAGGCCTGCCCCATTAATTTGCCGTTATCGCCAGCATCGCCCACGCTATATAAAATGTTATCTTGTGCTGTAATTTGTACCTGCTTACCCGCTTGATAAACCGGTTGCTCATTGTGTATTGCAAGCCACTTTAACGCCTCTGATAAAGGCACAAAGGACACTAACACGCCCGTTTTAATTATTGGCTCACTGAGAGAATCTTGCTCATGTAGCAATGTAGATGTAATTGCCAGTAAAGCATTTTGTTTTGCCTGTAAAGGTGCGAGTAGCTCAGTAACTTGTGGATTATCAATAATTTGAATTGTGTTTTGCTCTATTGATGTTTGAGCGCTGTCGAGAATGCTTTTAGTGAGTTTAAAATTCAAATTTAAAGAAGTGATCGGATACCCTTCAACTATAAACCCATTATTATCAATTACTATCGAAGCTTTTATTTGTGGATTTTGGGCAACAAACTCTTGTAGCTGCACAAGCGCGAACTGTGAGTACACCACTTTATTTGGCAGCTCAGTTATCGCCTTAGTGCTACTTAGTAATTGGCTATTTTTCTCAAGCTTAAATAAGAGTTGTTCAAGACTGGCTGCATTATTTCTAGCTTGCCATTGCAAACTCGTATTTGCTTGGTCAATTGAGCTTAAATAGAAACGCCCTATCATCAAACCAGCAAGGATCAGTAGGGGAATAATGACCAGTAGTAATACACTGATAAATAAGGCGCGGCTAAAGCGTGGACTACTCATTCATCCCCTTCATTGGCAATCGAACGCTCTGCCAACCCTTGCATAAAAAGCCCCGCTTGCTCAGCAGTTAAGGCACCACTGCCATAGCGAATAAATCCTTTATTTAATACTTCCCATACGATGATCATCGATGCGGTTGAAGGCATCGCTTTTGTAAATTGCATCGCTTCAATTAAGGTTGCTAACTCTGTGCCTTGTTGTGATTTTAAACTATTTAACACCTCAGTATTAACGGGGATATCTTGAAGCTTATGCCAAATCATTGTTTGAAATTTTTCTGCTTGAACCAATTTAGCAAATTTGATCAAATTGTCTTTATTAACGCCATTTAAGCCATCATTTGGAAATGCCAACACAAAAGTAGAGTAATAAGGCTGCATATACTCACCATTAAGTTTCGGCAATTGCTGCACAGCTAAATTATCACCAAGCGCCTGCTCATACGTTTTTAACGCCCAAGCACCATCGATGGTGAAGGCAGCTTGCTGCGCTTTAAATGCATTATTTGAGCAAGTGTAATCGCACTGTCTATCAACCAGATTTTGTTTATTTAAATCCCAAACAAATTTGAGAGCCGATTGCATTGCTGGTGTATTAAGCTGAACATGGTTATCTACAATTAGGTCACCATTAAAAGCCGATAAGAACGGGATAAACCAATACATTTCCATAAAACTCCATGTAACGAGTTTCACTTTTTCAGGCAATGATGATTGAATTCGGTATATATCCTGCCAATTTTCTATTGGCTTTTTAACAAACTGCTTATTATAAAAAAGTAACAGGTGATTGCCTTGAATGATGGGTATACCTAAGAGTTTGTTGTTTAGCTTTGCAGTTTCTAAGGTTCGCTGGTCTGTGGTATCAGCTATGAGTGAGTCTGGGATAACGCTGTAGTTGGCATATTTATCAAGCCCTAAATGATCAGCAGGTACAATAACGACGTCTGTAGAGGTGCTGGTACTGGTATTTTGCACTAGCCTGACTTTTAGCGCCTTTTGGTCAACCAATACAGAATTAACCATCAAGCCACTTTGCTCAGCAAGTGTGCTTAACAGCTCATTAAAGTGCTCATGCTTCATGGTATGGGCTAGGTTTATCGTTGCTGCATAGCAATCAAACGTCACTAGTAGCACCGCCACCCAAAATACTCGCCACACGCTTACATCTACTCAAAAAGAATTAAAATTACTCTTTAGTTAAGCACATATGTCTTAAATTGCCTAGCCTAATCAAGGGTTTTCTTAAACCTAAATGCAGCCACAGCCAAGCCCAAAATTGTAAAGGCTAACAGCCAAAGTAAATCACTGCTCATGCTTATTAGATTGATATCTTTTAGCACAATTCCACGTATTAACCTCAGGTAATGCGTTGCGGGTAGGCACTCAGCAAGCCATTGCGCTGCCTTTGGCATGCCTTCATAAGGAAATACAAAACCTGATAATAATATCGAGGGTAACAGAATGAAAATTGTCATTTGCATTGCTTGAAGCTGATTTTTAGCGATGGTTGAAAGCACTAAGCCAAGCACTAAACTGGCACATATAAACGCAAAGGTTGCGACAACCAATGCGACTAAACCACCTCCAAAAGGAATATGAAACAAGAGCTTACCCATACCTAGTATAATAAATAACTGAATAAAACCAATGAAGATATAAGGCACCACTTTACCAATCATTAATTCAAGTGAGCTTAACGGTAAGGTGATTAAGAGCTCCATATTACCTCGCTCTTGCTCTTTAACAATGGCTGCAGAGGTAAACATAATCATCGTCATGGTTAAAATAACAGCAGCTAAACCTGGCACAATATTCACTGCAGAGCGTTGCTCTGGGTTATAAAATAAGGTCGTCTCAAAGGTCGGATACGTTCTATTCGCAGGCTTATCGAGAAGCTCCACAAGCGGCATATTGCGCAGCGATTTTATGCTCGACGCGACCATTGTATCTGAGCCGTCAACTAACCAATGCGCAATTGGCCTGACTAACGACTCATTACTGCCATCAGGCAAACCAAAACCCACTGTTGGGTGCTGGGCAAGTCGGTTTGCCACATCGTGGGGTATAAACAGCACAGCCCGCACTTTCGCGCTCGCGATTGCTGTTTGTGCCTGCTCTATACTGTCGTAATAATCTGTCACTTTAACCACATTTGTCGCCGATACTGTTTGTACTAAAATGCGACTGAGCGCAGTTTGACTATGATCGACCACTGCAACAGGGATATCTTTAACGTTGGTGTTAATAGCGTAACCAAATAGAATCAGTTGGATAAGGGGGATCATCACCACCATCGCAAAGGTCATTCTATCGCGACGTAATTGTAATAATTCTTTGCTTACAATTGCTTTTATGCGGCTTAATGAAGTCATAATACTCATTGTCGGCCCTGCCCTGTGCAGGTGACAAACACGTCTTCAAGGCTTGGACGCACACTATTTACTTGCCACGTATCCTGACAAAATGATTGCTGTTTTATGAACTCAACGGGATCTTGAACATCTTTTTTTACTAATACTCGCAGCTGTGCACCTAGCTGAGTGGCTGAAATAACATGGTCGATTGTTGCGAGCTGTTTTTTTAATTCTCTGGTTTGCGCCCCTGCGATTTCTACAACATGAGCGTGCATGTCTGTCATTAATTGCTTTGGAGAGCCATCCGCGCGTTTAATACCAGATTCTAAAATGGCTAAACGATGACAACGCTCGGCTTCATCCATGTAATGAGTGGTGACTAATATCGTGGTACCGGCATTACTTAAATCAAACAGTGTTTCCCAAAAATCACGGCGATTTTGTGGATCGACTGCCGATGTTGGTTCATCAAGAAATAAAATTTTCGGTTTATTAATCACTGCAGCAGCTAATGCTAAGCGCTGCCGTTGGCCCCCACTCATACTTCCGGCCATTTGATCTACTCTTTGATCAAGACCATAGGTATGGAGCAATTCGTCAATTCTTTGTTGTTTTTGTTGCTTTTTAAACGGGTAAAGCGCCGCCATGAACTTTAGGTTTTCAAGCACGGTCAGGTCACTATAAAGTGAAAACTTTTGTGTCATATAACCAAGTTGCGTTCTGAGCTTTTCAGCATCTTTTGGCAGACTCAAGCCAAGCACATTGATATCACCTGAGGTTGGCTTCAATAGCCCCGTAAGCATACGGATTGCAGTCGTTTTACCACAGCCATTAGGGCCCAAAAAGCCATAAATTTGCCCTTGCTCAACGTCTAGATCAAGGTTATCAATCGCTTTTAAATCGCCAAATTGTTTTACCAAACCTTTGGCATGGATCACCGATTCAGTCATGGCATAATCACTTGAGCAGGTACGCCTGTCGGTAAATTATTTTCACTTGTGGGTAGTGTTACCTCAGCAAGATACATTAATCGAGCACGTTCTTCCTGATTAAGTGCATAAAAAGGCGTGAACGCAGGCTCTGAGGCAATCCAGGTCAGTTCACCCTGTATATCTTTATCTATGCCATCGACACGAACCGTAAGTGTCATGCCCTGATTGAGCTTGGCACGATATGGTTCAGGGATATATACGCGCGCATAAGGTGCGCTGTTTGCTTGAACGATAACGACTGGGCTGCCTTTGGTAACTCGCTCACCTACGTGCCAAGGTAAATTATCGACCCTGCCAGCACGCATCGCTTTAATTGTCAGGTCTGAGAGGTATTTTTGCTGTACTTTTAGTTCTGCTTCTGCCGCCTGAACTTGCGCTTTCGCACTATTAATATCTTCAACGCGAGAACCATTTGTTAATTCATTTAAGTTCTGCTTTGCTGATTCTAAATTAGCGAAAGTCTCATCGCGTGCAGCGGTTGCACTGTCTAAGGTTTCTTGGCTTGCGAGTTTATCTTTAACTAAGGTTTTTGCACGGCGAAAATTAGCTTCGCTTTGCGTATATGCAGCATTGGCTGCTGCTACTTTGGCTGATGCGGCAGCAACTTCTTCGGGGCGAGCACCATTCAAGGTTTTTTCAAGAAATGCAGTGGCTTGAGCTAATTGAGCTTGTGCTTTAGCAACAATCGCTTGTTGTAGTTCGGCATCAAACTTTGCAATCACCTGCCCTTTTTCGACCAACTGGCCTGCTGAAACGGGTAAATCGATCAGTATTTCGTTAGTCGTTGCAGGATGGATCACACGCTCACGCTCAAGCGTTCCTAGCGCTACTCCCTCATTTGAGTCTGAGCAAGCAGTAATGACTAAAGAAATTAGTATGAGTACAACACGTTTAGCTAACATTTTAATTTCCTTATGGTTAGCTGATGAGTTGCTAGATACTATAAAGTATTAAAATGATCTGTAAAAGTGATATATAGGAATTAAAGTTTTAGAAATATATGGAGTCTATATCGTAAAGATATATGGGGAATAAGGAATCTTAAATTGAAAAATCTTAGTTATATTTGAAATGATATTTAAAAGATAGTCTTTCCAATACATTACTTACTTAAAGTAATGTGGCGTCCCCAAGAGATTCGTACTCTTGATAACGTCGTGCATAGATTGCGCGGTGTTCACCGCCCCACTACACATAACCTACTTGAATAAGTGGCGTCCCCAAGGGGATTCGAACCCCTGTTACCGCCGTGAAAGGGCGGTGTCCTAGGCCTCTAGACGATGGGGACACAAAATGTGTCACTAGGACAACTGAATAGTTAGACTCGATTCAGACGAGCTTTTAATAACACAGCACTTAAAGTAAGTGGCGTCCCCAAGAGATTCTC
>NZ_PNDF01000119.1:0-898 GCF_005887195.1 Pseudoalteromonas sp. S1650
GGCCTCTAGACGATGGGGACGCAGAAAACTGCAACCCTAGGACAAACACTATGCAAATCTGGTGGAGCTATGCGGGATCGAACCGCAGACCTCTTCGCTGCCAGCGAAGCGCTCTCCCAGCTGAGCTATAGCCCCGACTTGCATACACACCACCAATTAATGTTGGTTGTGTATCGCTGAGTGCGGGGCGCATTCTATGCAGCCCCCCAAATAAAGTCAACAGTTTTTTATCTAAGTTTATTTAAATGATTTAAATTTCAACAAGCTGACTAAATATCAATCCGTTGCGGAGGTATTTTATACAAAGTGCTATCAAATTAGTTATTTTGGGCTAATTTCATTGCTGGTTTGTTATCAAAGGCTCTTTGCTTTTTTAATTTACTCCCTTAAAAAGGTATACATTTATATGCAAAATAAAATTCATTACCTAAAGCTTTAAATAAAACGACTTCACCCTACCCTGCTTTGTTTTTAATAGTGCTAAGTAGAGTGCAATTAACTGATGCAAATTTATTGATATGAAAAACCGTTTTAAAGATTTGCTGTATTCATATCATTTTAGAATGATTTACACTGACATATAGCTATAGATCAAGCTCTGAATATAAGCTTATGAATGTAAATTGCATATTTGTTCGCCAAAAAATGCTTAAATGCCATGTCATTGTTTATAAAAGCTGCATCTAACACATTTTTACTCATTCAAGTGTTGACACATTTACAACTCTATCTATAATAGCGCCCCACAACAACGCAGCAATGAGTTGTTTTAGATATGGGTCGTTAGCTCAGTTGGGAGAGCATCGCCCTTACAAGGCGAGGGTCACTGGTTCAAGTCCAGTACGACCCACCATTAAAAAATAGATAGATACAAATAAAAAAATCAAAAATCATAACT